>NZ_JBDWVM010000240.1:0-6090 GCF_039984035.1 Planktotalea sp.
AGCGTGTGCATGCTTCTGCAGGACCGGGTCATCGTTTGCGCGTCCCTAATCCGCTCGAAGTTTTATCGCCCAAACCGGTGCCGGAATCTGCTGTCGGTCGACAACAGGATCAATCGTAGTTCGATACAAAAGTGGTGAAGGAATCGCAAAAAACTCCGAATTTTGAAGTTTTTTGTAACGCTTTGACATGCGCATCTCGTCGCATATGACCCAAACCCTTAAAAATAAGGGTGCTCACCGATCACGGAATTGTACCAAGATATGTTGCGATGCGGCATTCCCTCTGCTACATCGGCCCAGAATTTCACGCACCGACATGTGTCGGAGCTCAATCGCTTGCGGCTCGCTAAGTTTTCAGCCAAGCCAAAGGCCAGAATATCGGAAGGGTGGACGTGTCCGAACCAGCTTCGATTTCCTCAGGTATCGCTGCGCGCTATGCCTCAGCTGTTTTCGAGCTTGCCAAAGAAGGCAAAGCGCTCGCTAAACTTGAAACCAACGTGGATGATCTAGCGGCAGCGCTAGAAGACAGCGCTGAATTGCGCGACCTTATTTCATCGCCGGTGTATTCCCGCGATGTTCAAGGCGCTGCTATCGGCGCTATTTCCAAAAAGATGAAGTTGCAGCCAATCATGGCGAACACGCTGAGCCTTATGGCAACAAAGCGTCGTTTGTTCGTGTTGCCACAACTTGTGTCTCAACTGCGTGCTCTTATCGCAGAAGACAAAGGTGAAGTGACCGCGGACGTTACATCCGCAACCAAGTTGACCAAGGCACAGTCAGATAAACTGGCGAAAACGCTGAAGGCCAATGTTGGTAAAGACGTTAAGATCAAGGCGACCGTTGATGAGACACTCATCGGCGGTCTTGTTGTAAAGATTGGCTCGAAGATGATCGACACGTCGATCCGCTCCAAGCTGAATTCCCTCCAGAATGCAATGAAAGAGGTCGGATAAATGGGTATCCAAGCTGCAGAAATTTCTGCGATCCTAAAGGACCAGATCAAGAACTTTGGCAAAGACGCCGAAGTTGCTGAAGTCGGTCGCGTGCTGTCCGTCGGTGACGGTATCGCCCGTGTACACGGACTGGACAACGTTCAGGCCGGTGAAATGGTTGAATTCCCCGGTGGTATTCAAGGCATGGCCTTGAACCTCGAAGCGGACAACGTTGGTGTTGTTATCTTCGGCTCCGACAGCGAAATCAAAGAGGGTGACACTGTTAAGCGCACCAACTCTATTGTTGACGTTCCTGTTGGTGACGAACTGCTCGGCCGTGTTGTTGACGGTCTTGGCAACCCACTTGACGGCAAAGGTCCAATCAAAACGGCCAAGCGCGTTGTTGCGGAAGTTAAAGCGCCGGGCATTATCCCACGTAAATCCGTTCACGAACCAATGGCGACTGGCCTGAAGTCCGTTGACGCGATGATCCCAATTGGCCGTGGCCAGCGTGAGCTGATCATTGGTGACCGTCAGACAGGTAAAACTGCCGTTGCTCTGGACGCGATCCTGAACCAAAAATCTTACAACGAAGCTGCTGGCGACGACGAGAACAAGAAATTGTACTGCGTTTACGTTGCGATTGGCCAAAAGCGTTCCACAGTGGCGCAGCTGGTTAAGAAGCTCGAAGAATCTGGCGCGATGGAATATTCCATCGTTGTTGCTGCGACTGCGTCCGAGCCTGCACCTTTGCAGTTCCTCGCGCCATATGCCGCGACATCCATGGCAGAGCACTTCCGCGACAACGGCCGTCACGCTTTGATCATCTATGATGATCTTTCCAAGCAAGCGGTTGCGTATCGTCAAATGTCCTTGCTTCTTCGCCGCCCACCAGGCCGTGAAGCTTACCCAGGTGACGTTTTCTACCTTCACTCCCGTTTGCTCGAGCGTTCTGCGAAATTGAACGAAGAAAACGGTTCCGGTTCTTTGACGGCTCTGCCGATCATTGAAACGCAAGGTGGTGACGTTTCTGCGTTTATTCCAACAAACGTTATCTCCATTACCGATGGTCAGATCTTCTTGGAAACAGAATTGTTCTTCCAAGGTATCCGCCCAGCTGTGAACACAGGTCTTTCTGTTTCTCGTGTTGGTTCATCCGCTCAAACAAAAGCGATGTCCTCTGTTGCGGGTCCAGTTAAACTGTCCCTCGCTCAGTATCGTGAGATGGCGGCCTTCGCTCAGTTCGGTTCCGACCTCGACGCGGCAACTCAGCAATTGCTGAACCGTGGCGCGCGTTTGACAGAGCTGATGAAGCAGCCACAGTATTCACCACTGACCAACGCTGAAATCGTTGCAGTGATTTATGCTGGTACAAACGGCTTCCTCGACACGATCGAAGTTTCCGATGTTGGCCGCTACGAAGCTGGCATGCTGGCGCACATGCGCTCCAAGCACAGCGATCTGCTGGACGAGATCACCAACAAGGATCAGAAGATCAAAGGTGAGATTGCCGACAAACTACACGCAGCACTTACCGAATTCGCTTCTGATTTCGCGTAAGGGGATCTGACAGATGGCAAATCTTAAAGATCTCAAAAATCGGATCGAGAGTGTGAAAAACACTCGGAAGATCACGAAAGCCATGCAAATGGTTGCCGCGGCGAAACTTCGCCGCGCGCAGGAAGCTGCCGAACAGTCACGTCCCTACACGGAGCGTTTCAACGCTGTGATGGCGGGTCTTGCGGCTTCGGTTGGTGGATCTGACTCTGCGCCCAAACTGCTGAGCGGTACGGGCAAAGACGATGTACACCTGTTGGTCGTAATGACGTCTGAGCGTGGTCTTTGTGGTGGTTTCAATACCAACATTTCAAAGAAAGCACGCGTTCACGCGGACGAACTTCTCGCTGCCGGTAAGACTGTCAAAATCTTGACAGTCGGCAAGAAAGGCCGCGAGAGCCTGAAGCGTGACTTTGGTCAATACTATGTCGGGCATGTTGATTTGTCTGAGGTCAAGCGTCTCGGGTATTCTGACGCTCAAGGTATCGCAAATGATATCCTTGGCCGTTTTGATGCCGGTGAGTTTGATGTCGCGACACTCTTCTATGCGACGTTCGTGAACGTGGTCACCCAAAACCCAACAGCGCAGCAGATTATCCCTGCAGCGTTTGAGGCGGAAGAAGGCGCAGAAGCGGCAACGCTTTATGACTACGAGCCAAGCGAAGAAGCCATCTTGGCCGACTTGCTTCCACGCGGTGTGGCGACGGCGGTTTTCTCAGCTCTGCTGGAAAATGCTGCGTCCGAGCAAGGCTCACGAATGTCTGCGATGGACAACGCGACACGCAACGCGGGTGACATGATCGACAAGCTGACGATCCAGTTCAACCGTTCACGTCAGGCCGTCATTACCAACGAGCTGATTGAAATCATTTCGGGCGCGGAAGCGCTTTAAAATATCGGAGTTTACGACATGGCAAATGCAGTCGGAAAAATTACTCAGGTCATCGGTGCCGTCGTCGACGTGCAGTTCGAAGACAACCTGCCAGAGATTCTAAACGCTCTGGAAACACAAAACCAAGGCAAGACCCTTGTTCTCGAAGTTGCACAGCACCTTGGTGAGAACACGGTACGTACCATTGCGATGGACGGAACCGAAGGTCTTATTCGTGGTCAAGAAGTCACCAACACTGGCGCGCAGATTTCTGTTCCAGTTGGTAGCGCAACACTTGGCCGCATCATGAACGTCACAGGCGATCCTGTTGACGAGCAAGGCCCAGTTGCAGCTGAAGCACGCCGCCCAATTCACGGCGATGCGCCAACGTTTGAGCAGCAGTCTACAGCGACAGAAATCC
Source organism: Planktotalea sp. (assembly GCF_039984035.1). Lineage (GTDB taxonomy): Bacteria > Pseudomonadota > Alphaproteobacteria > Rhodobacterales > Rhodobacteraceae > Planktotalea. The sequence goes on from NZ_JBDWVM010000240.1 coordinate 3,782, forward strand.
TCGTGACAGGCATTAAGGTTATCGACCTTCTCGCGCCTTACACGAAGGGTGGTAAAATTGGTCTCTTCGGTGGTGCGGGTGTTGGTAAAACAGTTCTCATCATGGAACTCATCAACAACATTGCGAAGGTTCACTCAGGTGTTTCCGTATTCGCGGGTGTTGGCGAGCGTACACGTGAAGGTAACGACCTTTACCACGAAATGATCGAATCTGGCGTTATCGTTCCTGATAACCTCGTCGACTCGAAGATTGCTCTGGTTTACGGTCAGATGAACGAACCTCCCGGTGCGCGTATGCGTGTTGCTTTGACTGGTTTGACACTGGCCGAGCAGTTCCGCGATGACACAGGGACTGACGTTCTGTTCTTCGTTGATAACATCTTCCGCTTTACACAAGCTGGTTCTGAAGTTTCGGCTTTGTTGGGCCGGATTCCTTCCGCGGTTGGCTACCAGCCAACACTGGCGACCGACATGGGCGCGATGCAGGAACGTATTTCTTCCACGAAGAATGGTTCCATTACATCGGTTCAAGCCGTTTACGTTCCAGCGGATGACCTTACTGACCCGGCTCCAGCGACATCGTTTGCGCACCTTGATGCGACAACAGTTCTGGATCGTTCGATCTCTGAAAAAGGCATCTACCCGGCCGTTGACCCACTTGGTTCAACATCGCGTTTGCTTGACCCACTGATCATCGGTGAAGAGCACTACAAAGTTGCGACAGACGTTCAGCAGGTTCTGCAGCGTTACAAATCCCTTCAGGATATCATCGCCATTCTTGGTATGGATGAACTGTCTGAAGAAGATAAGTTGGCTGTTGCCCGTGCACGTAAGCTTGAGCGCTTCTTGTCTCAGCCGTTTGACGTTGCGAAGGTCTTCACAGGTTCTGACGGTGTTCAGGTTCCTATGGAAGACACAATCGCGTCGTTCAAAGCGGTTGTCGCAGGCGAGTACGATCACCTTCCAGAAGGCGCCTTCTACATGGTTGGCGGCATCGACGAAGTGATTGCCAAAGCCGAGAAAATGGCCGCAGACGCAGCTTAATCCCTGATTTGGTTGGTGCAGGCCTCGGTCTGCACCGCCTACAAAGGAGACGAACATGGCGGACACATTGCAATTCAATCTGGTTAGCCCAGAACGTAGCCTTGCATCTTTGCAGGTTACAGAAGTGCAGATCCCAGGTGCCGACGGCGACATGACAGCTATGGCTGATCACGCGCCAACGATCACAACATTGCGCCCCGGCGTTTTGAAAGTGACAGGCCCAGAAGGCGCTGCAGAATTTGTGGTTACTGGCGGTTTCGCTGAAATCGGTGATGACGGTATTTCCGTTCTTGCTGAGCAAGCGATTGCCAAAGCGGACATGGATCAAGCGACCCTCAAGGGTCTGGTCGACGCTGCAACAGACGCATTTGCAAAGGCTCAAGACGCCAAGAGCGAAGGCGTTGATGACATTGCCAAGAACTTGGCAGACGTCGTTGCACTTGGCGATGCTCTTGGAATTAGCGTTAACTGATCCATCGATCTGACAAAGAATTGAAAGCCCTTCCGAATGTCTCGGTGGGGCTTTTTTCTATTTTGGAGCACTTCGTGCTTGCCTAATTTTTGCCCACAATCAATTCTAGGGAGAGTTGGGGACGTTGAAGAAGATAGCCGGTACAATATGAAACGTATACGTAGCCATCTGATTGGTATCGATCAGGGTGAACACATCATGTTCTCAGATTATGAGAATGATGGAAAAATGTGGTCTGGTAGCGGTACACGGCAACGCAAAAGAACCATAATTTTCTCAGAACCCTTTGATGAACCACCGTCTGTTCAAGTTTCTATGTCCCTTATGGATTTGGACAAAGAAACGAATGTGCGCTCTGATGTAATGGCTCAGAATATCTCAACCACGGGATTTGATCTTGTGTTCCGCACTTGGGGTGACACACGCATAGCGAGAGTTCGTCTCTCCTGGATTGCAATCGGTGGCCTTCAGGATGAAGAAAGCTGGAGCTTAGTATAGTATCAGGCAAAACCTGACTGTTGCCTCTTTGAAAGGGTCATCGTGACCAGCGCTATTCTCTATTCCTTCCGCCGATGCCCCTATGCCATGCGCGCACGTTTGGCGATTGCATCCTCTGGTCTGACACCAGAGCACCGCGAAATTGTGCTGCGCGACAAAGCGCCTGAATTTCTAGAAGCATCGCCCAAGGGTACAGTGCCGGTCTTTGTGGATGGAACAAAGATTATCGAGGAATCTCTCGATGTTATGTACTGGGCGCTCGGCCAGAACGATCCAGAGGACTTGCTAGACATGCC
>NZ_JBDWVM010000241.1:0-13863 GCF_039984035.1 Planktotalea sp.
TAACCCGGATATGCGCGGGAACTTGTTGCTTTGATCTAACTACGTTTTCGCTAAAAATCTTCTAACTTCGTCAGTGATTTTCGGTTTTGACGCAATTTTCACGATCAAGCCACTAATCGATAACCACCAGATTCGGTCACAAGAAGGCGCGCATTGGACGGATCTGGTTCAATTTTCTGGCGAAGACGGTAAATATGTGTCTCAAGCGTGTGCGTTGTTACGCCAGCATTATAGCCCCACACCTCATGCAAAAGCACATCACGTGGAACAACACCTTCGGTTGAACGGTAGAGGAACTTGAGGATGTTCGTTTCTTTTTCAGTCAGACGAATTTTGCGTTCGTCTTCTGTGATCAACATCTTCATCGCAGGTTTAAACGTATATGGACCAAGCGCGAATACTGCGTCCTCGGATTGCTCGTGCTGACGCAACTGCGCACGGATACGGGCAAGAAGAACAGGGAACTTGAAAGGTTTGGACACATAGTCGTTCGCACCAGCGTCGAGGCCAAGGATCGTATCAGCGTCGCTGTCATGACCGGTGAGCATTAGCACAGGGCTCTTCACGCCTTGCTTGCGCATCAGGCGGCACAGCTCACGGCCATCTGTGTCAGGCAGGCCAACGTCCAAGATGATCAGATCATAGAGCTGCTCTTTCACACGTTCCATTGCCTGCGTGCCGCAGTCCGCTTCGAAGACTTCGAAATCTTCTGTCATTACAAGTTGTTCTGACAGCGCTTCACGCAGGTCATCGTCGTCATCGACGAGCAGGATATTTTTTAGTTGTGCCATGGGTCAGCTCCGATCTGTTGTTGTTATACAAATGCGTGTGAATCCCTCAATCGGCAAGTTTTGTAGCATTGCTCTCACGTCCATGTGTTATTCCGCCTTGATTTGTTTCATATTCAGGCTCAATCAGTGTGTTCAGGCAATGAAGTGTTTCAAAGAGCAGCGGGCAATCGATGAGTTTTTCACCCAACATCCCCGAACAGATCGCCCGCGCGCGGGGTGATTTGCGCATGGGAGTGCCGATTGTGATCGTTGGCGCGGGCTTCAATCTGCTCGTTCAGGCGGTCGAATCGTTGACGCCTGAGCGCGTAGCAGCGGCCCGCGCGATGGAAGGTGACACTGTTTTGGCCATCACTGCACGGCGGGCAGAGACGCTCAAAGCACGCGCTTATGACCGCGATATCGCGCGGATCAGCATACCCAGCGATGTCGATTTGCGTTGGATTACTGCCCTTGCCGACCCAGCCGATGATCTACGCACACCGATGAAGGGGCCTCTTCGCTCGGTGCGTGAAGGCTCTGCCGAAGGGCATCGGATTGCGCTGCAACTGACTAAAGACGCAAGATTGCTTCCTTCCGCATTGGTGAGCGAGCTGCAAAATGGAGCAAAATTCGCACTGGAGCATAACCTGACGCTACTGCATGCGGCGCAAGTGACCCCGTTGCTTGGCAAGGCCGCAAACTACAATGATGTCATTCACGCCAGATTGCCGATGGTCGTTTCTGAGGCAGGACGTCTCCATGTCTTTCGCCCTGATGATGGCGGCGAGGAACATTATGCGATTGTTGTTGGCACGCTCGATACCAGCAAACCTGTTTTAACACGGCTTCATTCTGCCTGCGTCACAGGCGACATCATGGGGTCGTTAAAATGTGATTGTGGCCCTCAGCTACGCGGCGCTTTGGCCCAAATGGGAACTGAAGGATCAGGCGTTCTACTTTATCTTAACCAAGAGGGACGCGGTATTGGCCTCGCCAACAAGATGCGGGCCTATTCGTTACAGGATCAGGGGTTTGATACGGTTCAAGCCAATCATCGCCTCGGCTTTGAAGATGACGAACGTGATTTTCGTATCGGCTCTGCCCTACTCAAGAAACTGGGCATCGAAAATGTCCGGCTTCTGACGAACAATCCCAAAAAGATTGATATGATGGAAAAAACCGGCGTCACCGTGAGCGAGCGTGTTCCCCTAAAAGTTGGCGAAAATCCGTTCAACACTGGGTACCTTCAAACAAAAGCTCACAAATCAGGGCATATGTTGTGACACCCTTAGATTTGGTTCTAACGCCTAAAGGTGTTCGGTTTCGTGGACGTCTGTACCCCTGTAGCATCGGTAAAGGCGCGATCAGCGCTAATAAACGAGAAGGCGACGGCGCTACGCCGCTTGGCACCCATCGTATTGTCGGCATGCTCTACCGTGCGGATCGTATCGCGCAGCCTAATCCCTGGGCCCGCGCGATTGGGCCTCAAGATCTTTGGTCTGACAGCCCTGAAGACCCGAAATACAACACGCTCGTTCGCGCGCCTCATCCTCATAGCCACGAAGCCTTGCGTCGCGCAGACCCGCTTTATGATCTAATCATTATGACAGATTGGAATTGGCCGGTCGCAACGCCCTACCGCGGATCGGCAATTTTCATCCATCAGTGGCGCCGTCCCGGTTATCCGACGGAAGGCTGCATCGCATTTCGACGTGATCACCTGCATCAGATCGCGTCAAAGCTAACACCTTCGACACGTCTGATTGTGCGATAACCTCTTAGATTTCGTAAGCGCGTTCACCAAAAATGGCCGAACCAACGCGCACATGGGTCGCGCCTAGCGCAATGGCGCGTTCGTAATCGCTGCTCATTCCCATGGAAAGCCCACTCAAATCGTTCCGCGCTGCAATTTTCGCAAGCAATGCAAAATGCAATGAAGCTTCCTCATCCACAGGGGGGATGCACATCAACCCTTTGACGGGCAAATCCAAAGAGCGGCATTCGGCAATGAAATCATCCGCTTCTTGCGGTGCAACCCCTGCTTTTTGATCCTCTTCGCCAGTGTTCACTTGAACGAATAGATCAGGGCAATTGCCTATCTCTTGTGCCAAACGCGCGAGTGTCGTCGCGAGCTTTAGACGATCGAGCGTGTGAATCGCATCGAACAACTCCATCGCCTGACGTGCTTTGTTCGTTTGCAACGGGCCGATAAGATGAACAGAGGCATCTGCGAATTCTTCTTTGAAGGCCGGCCATTTGCCCAGCGCTTCCTGAACGCGATTTTCGCCGAATACACGGTGCCCTTCTTGCAAAACAGCATGCACACGTTCGTTAGGCTGCACCTTAGATACAGCTATCAACTGAACAGAGCCCGCTTTACGGCCTGCTTTTTCTTCGGCTTTGGAAATTTGTTCTTGGATGTGTGTTAGCGACATGCTCGGCCCTCTGGATTCAGATCAGAGGTAATATGCATTCGCCCAAAAGAAAAGGACGGGCCCGAAGACCCGTCCTTCTTTTAGATAGCGTAACTTCTAAGATTAGAAGTTGAAGTGCAGACCGAGGTCAGCAAGCGTTGCGCCTGCTGCGTTCTGTACTACGCCGCCTTTGATGGATGCGCCGCCGCCGAGGTCGTGGCTAACACCGATACCGTAAGACTCGCCTGCTGTATCTTCGCTGTTCACGAATGCAGATACAGTTGTTGCCGCGCCTACAGAGAAGTCAGCGCCGATGCCGTACTTCAGTGTGCCGTTGTTGTCAGCTACTGCGAAGTTCAGGTCTGCGATGCCGACGTTGCCGCCAACTGTCAGAGCCAATTTGTCTTCGGAAGCAACGTTGGAGTCTTGGTAACCAAGAGCAACAGTCCAACCGGAGAACGTGTAGGAACCGCCCAAGCTTGTGCGCTCTGTGCCACCAGTGTTGGAGTAAGCAACCATTACAGAGAAGTCGCCTGCGCCATAGGAGATAGATACTGCTTCACGGCCGTTGCCGCCTGAAGAGTAACCGTCAAATGCCCAGAAGCCTTGAACAGCAGAGTTAGCTACAACGTTGTGGTAGCCAAGACCTGTAAGACCCAAAGACTGGGAGTACATGTTTGCTTGTGCGTCGATTGCGCCAGGTGTGTTACCTACTGCAACTTTCAGGCCGCCAGCTTTTACGTAGAAGTTAGCGCCGTTAAGAACGCCAGCCGCTGTCGCGCTGTCTTGGATACGGATACGTGCACCGAATGTCAGACCGTTGTCTGATTCTGTTGAACCGTCGATGTTCAAACGGAAACGGCTTGTCGCTGCGAGCTGTGTAGCTGCGGATGAGTCGTATGTTGCACCAAAACGGCCGTAGCCGCCAAAAGACACGTCTGCAGCTGCAACGCCGGCTGTGGCGATGAGTGCTGTTGTCGCGAAGAGAACGTTTTTCATGGTTTTTCCCTCGGGGTTAATCACATGCCTAGCCCGGGGAATCCGTACTAGGTCTGAAGTGTGTTTCGCTCTTTTTGGGGTCTCATTGCAAGAGGTCCAAAACATGCCACACGAAAGCCTAAAAAAATGGTGCAGCTTTGCCACAGTCTTTTCCACCCGGCTCATGCGCAAACTCACGCCTATATATATAGCGAAAAGTCTTGCTCCTACAGTGCCCCTTGGGTAGGACAAAGAAAACAAGGGTCTGGGCGGAACATCATGGGCAAATTGATCTCAGCGAAACCAATTTTGGGTCTAACAGCGGCTTTGATGCTTGCTGCATGCGGTGGAGGCCTTGGTGGAGGCGGCTCCAGTACGGCAGGTGATCTTCCGCCGAATCATCCCGAGGCAGCACGTCAGGGTTCGTCTATCTGGGATATCTTTAAGCCCTCATCCGCTGGCACCAATGTTAAAGTAAACAAGTACATTTGGAATGCGTCCTTGGACATTCTGAACTTCTTGCCCGTCGAATCGGTCGATCCGTTCTCAGGTGTCATTACGACTGGCTATGGTCGCCCACCTGGTGGCGGACGTGCATATCGCGCGACAATTCTTGTAAGCGACCCCGCTTTGGAAGCACGTTCCCTTAACGTCGCGCTTCACACACGCAATGGTCCAGTTAGCGTTGCAACCTCACGCGCAGTCGAAGATGCGATTCTCGCGAGAGCGCGTCAGCTTCGTGTTGCAGACGGTAAACTTTAAATCTCAACCTGCGCCAATTTTTCGACCCACTGTAGCTGCTTTGGCAGGCAGTGGGTTTTGAGATCATAGGTATTCACGACGAATTCACGCGCATTCTTACCAAGGCGCGCGCGTGTTTCTTCGTCTTCAAGCAGTGCATTTGCCTTTTCGACCAACGCGTCCCCATCAAAGAAGTCGGTCAACCAACCGGTTTCACCATCTTTGATCACTTCACGAACTGGCGTTGTATCTGATGCAAGTATTGCCGCCTCAGCGCTCATCGATTCAAGCAAAGACCAGCTTAGGACGAACGGGTAGGTTAGATAGATGTGTAGACGGCTGACCTGCATCATGGCCAAAAACACATTATACGGAACGCGGCCCATGAAATGCACGCGCTCCCAATCTTCGTCTGAAATTTGGTCGCGTACCTCATCAATAAAGATTTGCTTCCATGTTTTTCCCGCAGGTGGGCGTGAACCATAGCTCACCTCATCACCGCCAAGGAGCACGATCTCCGCATTGGGGCGCGCTTTTAGCAACTTTGGCAACGCGCGCATAAAGATGTGATAGCCGCGATACGGTTCTAAATTGCGGTTGATGAAGGTGATGACTTCGTTCTTTCGAGAAAGCGATAAGTTCTCAGACACCTTTAAGAGCGCATTTTCATTAGGCTTGACCACGTCTGTGTCGATTCCGTCGTGGATAACCTCGATCTTCTCGCGGAATGGCGCAGGAAACGTATCCGCTTGGAACAATGTTGGGCTGATACCTGCGCTGGCGACATCAAAGTGCATCGCATTGTTCAGATTGCGCAGACGCAGACGAAGGGCATTGCTTGCCAAGTCCTTTGTCGAAAACTCAGGATCGAAGTTAACCGTTTCCGCATCGTTAAGGTGATAAAGCTCACAATACAGCCCCAACTTGGCGTTCGGCCAAACATCTTTAAGGAACATCGGCTCGCCCCAACCATGATGCGCAAGAATGACATCCGGCTCTAAGCCTTTTTGCTTAAGTGCCATTGCCTGACGATAGCAGGCTTCGGCCCGAATAACCTTCGTTTCCAAATCTGAAAGCCAAGGATGCACATCCTTGGAACTAGATCGCGTGATTTTATACGGCAAAAGGGTCACGCCCTTCCACTTGGTGACTTTCTCCACCTTCGGTGTCAGCGAAAAGACCTGATGGCCCTGCTCAACGAGAGCGGGCGCCAAGTGTTTGTACTGCCCAGGGAAATTTTGGTGGATAATGAGAATACGCATGAAATCGCCTGAATTAGATTTCTTGCACTATAGAAACAGCTTTGTGGCGCGCCAATGGCGATTTCGGAGCAGTCTTGGCACTGGACCCTTTAGAGGCCATCGCATATCACCTCTTAAACAGTATTTAAGGCGCGAACCCGCGCGCAAAAGGACAAGCCGATGCAACGCTATGACGCCACCTCCATTGAAGCGAAATGGCAGGAAGCCTGGAACACCGCTGAAACCTTTAAGGCAGAGCGCGATACGTCCAAGCCTAAGTATTACGTTTTAGAGATGTTCCCCTATCCTTCGGGCCGCATCCACATGGGTCACGTGCGCAACTACACAATGGGCGATGTGATCGCGCGCTATAAGATGAGCACGGGACATAACGTGCTGCATCCAATGGGTTGGGACGCATTCGGCATGCCTGCGGAAAACGCCGCGATGGCGATTGGCGGACACCCAAAGGATTGGACATACAACAACATCGCCGACATGCGCGAGCAGATGAAGCCGCTTGGCCTGTCTATCGATTGGTCCCGTGAATTCGCGACCTGCGATGTTGATTACTATGGCCAGCAACAGGCGCTCTTCCTCGACTTCCTCGACGAAGGTTTGGTTTACCGTAAAAACGCCGTGGTGAACTGGGATCCCATCGACATGACCGTTCTTGCGAACGAGCAGGTCGAAAACGGTCGCGGCTGGCGCTCTGGCGCTTTGGTCGAACGCCGTGAGCTGACGCAATGGTTCTTCAAGATTTCCGATCACTCCGAAGAATTGCTCGGCGCGCTCGACAGTTTGGACGATTGGCCTGCCAAAGTGAAACTGATGCAGGAAAACTGGATCGGTAAATCACGCGGTCTGCAATTTGCGTTTTCCACCATCGATGCCCCTGACGGCCATGATCGGATTGAGGTCTACACAACACGCCCAGACACATTGAATGGTGCGTCTTTCGTTGGCATTTCCGCCGATCACCCGCTGGCGAAACAGTTGGAAAAAGACAACGAAGAGCTGGCAGCCTTCAATGCGGAATGCCGCAAGGGCGGAACAACAGCTGAAGAAATCGAAACCGCAGAGAAACGCGGCTTTGATACAGGTCTTCGTGTGCGTCACCCGTTTGATACCTCGTGGGAACTGCCCGTCTACATCGCCAACTTTATCTTGATGGACTACGGCACAGGCGCGATCTTTGGCTGCCCTGCACATGACGAACGCGATTTTGAATTCGCGACGAAATATGGCCTGCCAATCATATCCACATTCCTGCCGTCCGAAGATGCAGATCCAAAGTTAGAAGCACCTTTCGTTCCCGCAAAGAGCGAAAAGGTTTTCTACAATGGTGGTTTCGCAGGCGAGCAATGGCAAACCGGCGAAGAAGCGATCAACACAGCCATCGCCCTCTGCGAAGAAAACGGCATTGGCCAAGGCGTCACCAAATATCGTCTGCGTGATTGGGGTTTGTCCCGTCAGCGTTATTGGGGTTGCCCGATCCCTGTCGTGCATTGCTCTGATTGCGGCGTGGTTCCCGAAAAGAAAGAGAACCTGCCGATTGAGCTGCCGTATGACGTGAGCTTTGACACACCCGGCAATCCGCTGGATCGTCATCCGACATGGCGCAATTGCTCCTGCCCGAAATGCGGTAGCCCTGCGCAGCGTGAAACGGATACGATGGATACCTTCGTGGACAGCTCATGGTATTTCGCGCGCTTCACCTCGCCCAAGGCGGAGACACCGGTCGACATGGCCGATGCCGAATATTGGATGAACGTCGATCAATATATCGGCGGGATCGAGCACGCGATTTTGCATCTGTTGTATTCACGGTTCTTCGCGCGGGCGATGAAGATCACTGGTAACTTGCCAGAAAAGGCGATTGAACCCTTCAACGCGCTTTTCACCCAAGGCATGGTGACCCACGCGATCTATAAACGTGACGGTCAAGATGGGCGTCCGGTCTATTACTATCCTGAGCAAATCGAATTGAAGGAAGGCAAAGCCTACCTGAAAGACGACGGATCAGAGGTGGACATCATCCCATCCGCGAAGATGTCAAAGTCCAAGAACAACGTCGTTGATCCGTTGAATATCATTTCCGCTTTCGGCGCCGATACGGCGCGTTGGTTCGTTCTGTCCGACTCACCACCCGAGCGCGATGTAGAATGGACGGCGTCTGGCGCGGAAGCTTCGTTCAAACACTTGGGCCGCGTCTGGTCGATCTGTGATCGCATTTCCCAGATGGACAAAGACGCCAAAGGCACTGGCGATGAAGACTTGCTGCGCGAGATGCACAAAGCAATTCGTGATGTGACGATGGGCGTTGAAAGCTTTGGCTTTAACGCGGCAATCGCCAAACTTTATGGTTTTACGGCGACCCTGTCGAAGTCCAAGGCAAGTTATGCAGCACAGCGTGAAGCAATTATAACACTCGCCCAGTTGATGGCACCTATGACGCCGCACCTCGCGGAAGATATTTGGGCGCATCAAGGTGGAACAGGTCTCATCATCGACGCACCTTGGCCTATCGCGGATGAAGCAATGCTGATTGAGAGCAACGTCACGCTCCCGATCCAAATCAATGGCAAACGACGCGGTGAAATTACCGTTCCGAAAGATATGCCAAAAGATGAGGTTGAAAAAATCGCACTGAGCGATGAGGCTGTGGTCAGATCACTGGACGGCGCAACGCCCAAAAAGGTGATCGTTGTGCCAGGGCGGATCGTGAATGTCGTTGTCTAACCGAAGAAGCATTTTAATCGCAGGCGCAGCGCTCTTGTTGAGCAGTGCCTGCAATTTCTCACCCGTCTACGGACCGGAGGGAGCAGGTTCAAAGTTAGAAGGGCGTATCTTGTTTGATGCGCCAGATTCGCGCGACGAATACATCCTCGTTCGCCAGCTCGAAACGCGGCTTGGGCGCGCTGATCCTGCGCCAATGTCTTTGACATACAGCGTGAGCAACAGCTCAAGCAGCTTGGGGACGACAGCAACTGGGTCAACGACGCGTCTGCATAGATACGGCTCGCTGAGTTATACGCTGAAGAATACCGCCACAGGTGAAACCATCACAACAGGATCGTTCAGAAACTTCGCGGCGTACTCAGCTACGAGCAATACCGCCGCGACCTTGGCATCCGAGCGCGCAGCGAGCGAACGCTTGATGACGCTCTTGGCGGATCAATTGGTTGATCGTTTGAACTTACTCGATCCTGCATTGCTGCCATGAAGTTATCTGCGCGTGAGGCTACTGGTTATTTCGCCAAACCTGACGCTGGCAAAACTGGCCTGCTGATATTTGGCCCAGACGCGATGCGCATCGCTCTGAAACGACAACAAGTCATTGCGGCGCTTATCGGTCCTAATGGCGAAGATGAAATGCGTCTCACGCGTTTGCCTTCGGCGGAACTGCGCAAGGACCCTGCCGCGCTTATTGATGCGATGACTGCGCAAAGCTTTTTCCCCGGACCGCGTGTCGCTTTTGTCGAAGATGCGACTGACACGATGACCAAGATCATAACGCCAGCGCTGGAAGAATGGCGCGAGGGCGACGCGCAAATCGTTGTCACAGCCGGACAGCTCAATGCGCGTTCTAGCCTACGGAAATTGTTTGAAGGGCATTCCAACGCCTTTGCTGTGGGCATCTATGATGATCCACCGTCGCGGCAAGAGATCGAAGCAGAACTGACGCGCGCGGGCATACAAGCCCCAGATCGCGATGTCATGGATGACCTCACGGCCCTGTCTAAAGACCTTGATCCCGGTGATTTTCGTCAAACCTTGGAAAAGCTCGCGCTTTACAAGCTGAATGATCCAACTCCGTTGGACAGCGAAGACATCGCCAATTGTGCGCCAACCTCGACTGAAGCTGGTCTAGATGATGTGATCAACATCGTTGCAGAAGCGCGTTCGGGTGAAATCGGCCCGATTATGAGCAAGTTGCAAGCGCAAGGCGTTCAACCTGTGTCACTCTGCATCGCCACGCTTCGCCACTTCAAAACGCTTTATGCAGCAGCGAGCGACCCGGGCGGCGCTGCACAAGGAATTGGCAAATTGCGCCCGCCTGTCTTTGGTCCACGACGTGATAGAATGCTGAGGCAAGCTCAAGGGTGGGGCATCTATAACCTTGAAGCTGCGCTGAGCCTGATCGTCGATACAGACCTAAAGCTACGCAGCGCTAGTCAACATGCCCCCGCGATGGCGCTGGTTGAACGGTGTTTGATCCGACTTGCGATGATGGCAAAACGATAGAGTTTTTTGGGAGGAATACTGAAATGTATGAAGTTTTCGGATCAGTCACGAGCCGTGGTTTTCGCGTGCTATGGGCGCTTGAGGAACTTGGTGTCGACTACACTTTGACCAAAGCCAATCCTCAAGATGAGGTCATTCGAGCAGTCTATCCCGTTGGGAAAATTCCCGCGATGCGCGTTGGCGATGACATCCTTACAGATTCAATGGCGATACTGACTTTCCTGTCGGACAAACACGGTGGTTTGACAGCGCCTGCTGGAACCATAGAACGCGCGAAACAAGATTCCATTTCTCAAGCTGTGTTGGATGAACTTGACGGAGTTCTCTGGGCCGGTGCGCGTCACAGCTTCGTTTTGCCAAAAGAAAAAAGATTTCCTGATGTAAAGGAATCCCTTCGCTGGGAATTCAATCGGAACGTTAATCGTTTGGCAGACCGGATCACAACGCCCTTCGCGGCTGGTGATCAATTCTCGATTGCAGACATACTGCTCGTGCATTGTTTGAATTGGGCGATAAGCGCAAAGTTTGAGTACGACTGCCCCAAGATCGATGCCTACGCGAAAACGATCCGTGCACGAGACGCTTTCAAGCGCGTCAGGGCGTTGGGTTAAGACCCAAATACTTGGCGGCACCGCGCCCAGCGGTCCGCCCAGTGGCAAGACACGCGGTCAAAAGATAACCGCCGGTCGGAGCCTCCCAATCTAACATCTCACCCGCACAAAACGCCCCTGGATGCTTACGAAGCATTAGGTTCTCATCAACAGCAGTCTGCATCACGCCACCGCTGGTCGATATAGCCCCGTCCATCGGCTGCAGGCCGTCATGTTGAACATGGAGGTTTTTAATCAACCCCGCCAAATCAAGAGTATTGTCAGGTAAAGGCCGCGCCCATTCATTCAACAAAGCCATTTCATGTTTCTTCATCTTCAACACACGCCGCAAGTGATTGGACAGGCTCGAACGACCACGCGGCCGGTCAAGAGCTGTTTGAATTCGCTCAACCGACCAATCAGGTCTTAGGTCGATAGACAGTGAATGCCCCTCTCGAACCCCCCGGCTAATCGAATAGATTCCGCTTCCTTCCAATCCACGCGAAGAAATGATTGCTTCGCCTCGGCTTGAAAAAGAACCGCTCCTCAATGAAATAGCCTTAATCGGGAGGCCATAGAATGGCGCCAAATGAGAGCTCCAAGTGATAGTAAGACCAACATTCGCAGCGCCAAATGGTGCGAGTTCAACACCTCTTGCTGTGAATAAATCTGCCCAACTGCCGTCAGACCCAAGGCGTGCCCAACTGGCTCCACCTAGTGCAAATACGACTACATCTGCCTTTATCGTTTCTTCGCCTTGCTCGGTCTCAAAGGTAAAGCTGTCGTCATCCCAGTTCTTCCACTGGCACTTGGTTCGGTACTTGACATCAAGTGAAGCAAGCCGAGAAAGCCAAGCGCGCAGCATCGGTGACGCTTTCATCGCCTCAGGAAACAAGCGGCCTGACGATCCAATGAATACTGTTTGGTTCAGCCCTGTTGTAAATGACTTAACTTCTTCAGGCCCAAACTCTTGCACGATAGGAATCAGCCAGTTTTGAGCTTCCATGTATTTCGAGCAAAACTGCTCTAATGGTTCATCTTTAGTGAGGTTGAGGCCGGATTTACCCGCCATCAGAAACTTACGACCAAGGGAGGGTTTTCCCTCCGCAATTGTAACACGCGCTCCAGCACGGGCGAGTTCCTCTGCGGCCATCAAACCAGCAGGACCACCGCCTATTATCAGTGCGTGCTTCACTCGGGTTTTGCAGGCAAGTTGCCTTTAATTTCAACAACGCGATGCGGATACGGGATGGTAATGCCGTTGTCTTTCAGAGCATTCCAAATCAAGAACAGAACATCAGACGTAAACTTGTTCTTTCCATCGTCGATGCCGTTCACCCAGAACTCCACAGAGAAATCTACGCCACTGTCCCCAAAGCCACGGAGTTCGCAATCAGCGGGAAATGGTTCTTTCAACACTTCGGGGTGTGTTGAAACAGCTGCTTCAACGATAGCAGGAACAAGATTAATGTCGGTATCGTAGCTAACAGAGAAATCTGCTTCATAACGGTTTGCTGAACCGCTGTCTGAATAGTTAACAACGCGTGTAGTTATGAAGTCTTCGTTCGGTACTACGATCCAGCGACCGTCATAGGTTTCTAGGATTGCCGCGCGCGCCGTCATTTTGACGATAGTACCCGCTTCTCCGCCGTCTAGTTCAACGTAATCTCCGACTGTGGCTTGGCCCTCCAAAAGAAGAATAACACCTGAGATAAAGTTGGACGCGATTTTTTGAAGTCCGAAACCAAGTCCAACACCAATCGCACCACCAAGTACTGCAAGAGAAGTCAGAGAAATTTCCATGATGTTCATAAGGAACAAGAACGCGATGCCGAAAATGGCGATCTCAGCTGTTTTGGACGCGAGCTCACGAGTAGCAGGACGCATTTCTTCCTGCTTGGAAATGAAGTTAGTAGACTGCGAGTTAGACCACTTGCCCAGCCAAAAGATGATCCCACCGACGACTGCAAAACGTATGGCAAATAATATCGAAAACGATAGATTACCGAGCGGCACGACCATCGCATCCAAGCGTTCTGTCGCTAGTCCAATCAATCCAACAACGTAAAGCGCCGCGACCGGAACGAGCACAAACTTCGCGAGCAACTTGAGAAAGCCGTCTAGAATAATCTTCTCAGCCAAGATGCGTGCAGCAAGGAAAAGAAAGACTCGTTTGCCAAAGGCGATGACTTCACCACTGCCAAAGATTGACCGGGTAATAGACTCACCAACGCCCGTGAGACCATATGCAAGCAAAGGCAGCAACAGGGGGAGAAAGACTAGGACAAAGCGGCGTGCGGTCGCAAATATGTTTTGCTGTTCTTCGCGCGGTGTCAGCAATCGAGTAAGGAATGGACGGAGCTTTCGAGAAATATAGAGCGCTAGAAGATACGCTACGATCAATATCGCAAATTGTGACCAAGCAGCGGGACTAAGGAGCCAACCCTTGGCTAGATCCCACCCCTGGAAGACATAGCCAGCAATTTGCTGAACGATTTCAGGTTGTTGGCTAAGGTCCATTTTGCGATCCATCCACATGTTGAATACTCATTACAGAGTAAAGGCTAACGCGTTACAACTGTCGCCATCAAGTCTGCTTTTGTGAAGTAGGCTACAAAATCGTTGTCGGCGCTAAGAACTAGCTCAAGAAGGGTGAGGAATTCTCAACTTGGACTTCAACGGCCTTATCAGCGTTATCAGTCCCTTTTAGGCGCGCTCGGGGTGCTTTGATGGGGGGGGATACATACGATATATAGAGATGTATTGGATTATTTGGATTGGCGGTGACCTACTCTCCCACGACTTAAGCCGCAGTACCATTGGCGCGATGGTGCTTAACTTCCGGGTTCGGGATGGGACCGGGTGTTTCACTCATGCTATG
>NZ_JBDWVM010000242.1:0-5985 GCF_039984035.1 Planktotalea sp.
AAAACAGGTTTTAAGTTCATCCTCCAGCGCCCAATGCGTTGTCACAATGCGCCCATCAAGCAGACCGGCATGACCCAGCCAGAACGCTCCAGCACAGGCAGAACACAGGCTTGCACCGCCAGCATGTTGCTGTTTGATCCAGCGGTGCAGCGCCTTATCCTTATCGCCGCGCACGCCCGTGAGGTTCGGCGGCAAAACGATTGCGTCGAATTGATGTAGCTGCGTCAAATCTGTTGTGCTCAGAACCTTGAAACTCAACTGGGGAACGCCCGCCTCTGCAGCGAAACGGTTGGCCATGCCCAGCAGGTCCTCAAGCCCGAGAACTGCGGACATTTGAACACCTTCATAAGCGATCAACGCGAAACTTGGCACATTTGGCACATTACTTGTCATATGCGCCAATATGAAAACTCTGGGTCATCTGCGCAAGTGTCCATCATAGGAGACAACATCATGACACACAGCGCACTCATTCTCATCGACATACAGAACGATTATTTTCCGTCTTTCCCTGCCGCAAAATACCCGCTTCCCCACATGGAGGCCGCGGCAGAAAATGCAGCGCTTTTGTTAACCAAAGCGCGCAAGGACGGTGTTAAGATCATCCATATTCGCCACATCTCACCCTCTACCAACGCCCCGTTCTTTCACCCCGGCACTGCAGGAAGCGAAATTCACCAAAGCGTTTCATCCCAGAAAGGCGAAATCGTCGTTCACAAAGCGCGGCCAAACAGTTTTCAAGGCACAGAGCTTGGCGCGATCTTGGAACAAGCAGGCATCAAAGAGCTAACCATCTGCGGCGCCATGAGCCAGATGTGCGTTGATGCAACTGCGCGCGCGGCCGTCGACTTCGGTTACAAGGTTACGCTCGTCCATGATGCATGCGCAGCCGCAAATGCAACATTTGGCGAAGTAAGCGTGCCAGCGGCGCAGGTACATGCTGCGATTATGGCACCGCTCGCCGCGAGCTATGCGCAGGTGATCGCGACCCGAGACTATTTGTAAACAGGCGTTGCCGCGCGAAACCTAATTCATAACGAACGCGTCATTTGCTTCAAACAAGCCCTAAGAAACTTGCGCTACCGCTCAAAACACCTAAGGTTTTGAGAAATAGAGACTTAGGAATAGCATTGTTAAAAGTAATCGCGTTCGCATTCGCGTTGGTTTTGGGCACACAAGCGCAGGCCCAAGAGATCATTTCACTAAACGATATCGGCGGACTTCATTCGGCCTATGTCATCCCTCGGGATGACTTAGACCGTGTGGACGTTCAGTTGATTGTTTTGTCAGGAGCCTATGACGACCCCTACCCTTCGGGCACAGCGCATTTCACCGAACATCTTGCTGCGTTTTCTGCCGACGCAACGGTCCTGCGCCAACCACGCACGCGCGATCTGTTTGCCAAAACCACCTCGGTTGCGTCCGTCTATACCAATTCAGGAACGCCGGATGAGTTCGACCGCCTGATGAAACTATCGCGCGCGCTGCTTGATCCGCCAAACTTGCCGCTTGATTTCATGCAAAGTGAAATCAAAATCGTTCAGCGTGAAACCCACCTGCGCGAGCGTCAATATTCCACGCGCTGGCTGACGCGGCGCGCCTTGCAAAATCTCTATCAGTCCAAAAACGGACGCGCGAATAACGCGGTTGAAGACTTGCCAAAACTCAACCTTGAGGCCGCGTTAAAGTTCCACCAAGAACACTATGTCGCCTCCAACGTCACCTTGCTTATTTCTGGAAAAATCGATCCCGAAACTGCGGCCTCTATGGTCACAAAGTACTTTGGGGAAACAGAGAAAACCACGCCACCTGCCAAACCTTGGTTAGAGGCCAAGCCCGATCCAAGCCATCGATCCATTGAAGAACTCACTTCTGATCGTTTGGCCAACAACACGCTCGTTTACAGCAAATTTATCGACCTCAAGGACGTGGAAACCAGCGTCAATATGCAGGGGACGTTTTTCATCGGGTCAACGATTTACATGAACCGCATCGACAAGGCCCTGATGTATGATGTGCTGGATTATGGCTCTGTCGATATGGGGTCATATTTTGCGAAGAACGGCGATTTAGAGGTCACGATGATCTTGGTTCCTTTGCCGCATGTCACGCTCGAAAAAGCGCTAGACACCGTCGAAAACACCATTGCGCAACTGTTGGAGGCGCCTCTAACTCAAGAAGAAATCGAAGCCGCGCGTAAGCAAAACATGATCAGCGCCCAAAACGCCGCGCGCAGTGTGACCAGTTTTCTGAATTTCCTGGAGAACGTGGCAGCGGATGGGTTTCCGCCAATAACGCCAGGAAGTTACGCGCAAATATTGGAAGACACGAGCGATGAGGAGGTGAAGGATTTTCTAAACAGTTTCGTCGCCCCTGCCGCGACGTCTGCCCTACTCGCGCGAAAGGGAGATTGATATGCGCGCGCTCAAGAAAACCTGCATCGCTGCCCTTCTTTGCTACAACGCTCTCTTTACCGCGCAATCTGCTTCGGCAGATTTGGTTGCCGTCTCTGGCGAGCAGACGTTCATAACGCTTAAACCAATGGCAAATGGCCTGAGCTCTGTAACGCTCGCGTGGCCTCTGGCGCGGTTGAGTGCGCAAAAATTGCTGGCACTGCGATCTGGGCTTGTGGCGGTCATGGGAGCTGGAACCGAAGACCTGTCCCCTTACGAGGCCAAGTCACATCGCAGTTTGAACGGTCTAAATTTCGAAGTGACAAGCGACGGCGCTAACCTGATGTTAACCGCGACATCACCGACGACGACCTTCCCTGCTTTGATCGCGCATCTTGAGGATGTCCTCAGTACAAAAGACTTCCCGATTGAACGTTACAAACGTGAACTTATCCGTTTGCAGCCTCAAATCGTAACCAAGAACCGCCGACCGAAGGACGTGATGGCCGTTCTTGCGCACAACATTGCTTTGCCAAGCGAAGAGCTTGACGAACCGCTCGAAAATTTCGAATTCAGCTTCGGACGTCCCAAGCAAGTTATTATGCGCAGCCCGGACACAGCGCATAAACCCCTCGTCGAAACGTTTCTGAAAGACTTACCACTTCGTTCTTCAGGAGCCGTCGCGCAGCTGTGGCGCAAGCTTTCTTTGGTGGAGGTTGCGACAAAACTAAATCAGCTTGAAGACCCAGATTTCACGCTCCCCAAAGGGGTTATTCATCTGAACGATCCAAGCTCCACGGAAATGATGATTGTTCTGGTCCAGGCCCAAACCTTTGAAGATGAAGTCGCTCAAGTCAGCGCCAATCTTCTAATGAATTATATTGGTGCGCATCAAGGTTCGGAAATGTTTCGTATCATCCGACAAGAATTGCGCGCGGCGTATAACCCAAGTTCGTTCTTCGAAACGGCAGGCAAGAACAAAGCACTGATGGCCTTAAGTGCAACTGTAGCGGCCGAAGAGTGGCCAGAGCTGTTGGAGCAAATCAAAGAAATCTACGAAAACGTGCGCATGGGAGATATTTCCAAGGCGGGCCTTGAGACCGTAAAGGACAGGCTTGCGCGCAGGTACAGTCACAGCTTCGCGACCAATCCGGTTTGGACAGCCCACAATTTGCTGCGCGAATATCCCATCAAAGTTGAAGGCGAAATTCGTTTGCCCGTGTTTTCGGCCGTCGTCGAATTCGATGTCGCCTCTATCATCGATAGCCCAGACGAACACCTTCCCTTGATCGAAGACTATCTCGTTATCCTCGTAGGTGGCGGAGCGGAGCCAAGTGAAGAGCTGCGCAAAAACGGCTATTGCGCGCTTACGCCAAGCCAACCGCTCAGCCACTGCTTGGATGTTCTAAAGGGGGCAAAGCCTTAACGCTTTGCCCCTCTTGGGATTGTTAAGATTTGAAGCTCTCTTCGAGTGCGCGAAAGCCCCCGATAAAGACATCATCCTCAACAAAGGCGTGCCATTTCGCCTCGTCGCCATCGCCTGCTTCGAATTCTGCCCACCACTCGGCAAAGGTTTCGCCGCGATCTGTCACCGCAGAAAACTTCATTTTTGCAACGTAGTTCACAAACGGCAAAGGGCCGCCGGGCAACATGTCGTAGGTCAGGCTGCGCTCCACATTTGAAATTTCAAGCAGCGTCTCGCGAATGCGCCCGCTGCCATCGGTCAATGCAAAGTTGCGCACACAGCCGACTTCGCCATTCGCGTGCCCTTCTTCAATGCCGCTATCTGTCGCCGCTGGGTGCCAATTGGGCAGCCCGTTGAAATCGCGCACACGCTCCCAAACCAGATCGATGGGCACAGCGATGAGTGTCGAAGAATATGCTTTGATCATGTGACTTTGTCTCCGCGCTTCAATTCGCCAAAGGCTGCAACTTGCTGTGTGATAGCGCGCTCAGTTGGCAGGCGTTCCATCGACGAGGCACCGTAAAATCCATGGCAATCTGGGCAAAGGTTTAGGAACTTCTGCGCGTCTTCAGGTTCAGCCAAAGGACCACCATGGGCGATGAAAATCAAATCATCACGTACGGATTTCGCAGCGTCGGACCATTCGCGATAAAGGCGCGCGCATTCGTCGAAGTCTGGCGCTGTATCATCGGCTCCGATACTGCCCCCTGTCGTCAGACCAAAATGCGCCACGATAATATCTGCCCCCGCCTTAGCCATGTCTGCCGCATTTTCCGCGCTGAACACATAGGGCGTTGTCAGCATGTCTTTCTCATGCGCCAAGGCGATCATATCCACCTCTTGGGAATAGCTCATGCCTGTTGCCTCGCATTCCGCGCGAAAGCGGCCATCGATCAAACCCATCGTTGGAAAGTTCTGAACACCCGCAAACCCGAGCGCTTTGAGATCATTCAAATGCTTTTCCATGATACAAAACGGATCAGTCGCATTCACGCCTGCCAAAACGGGCACTTTCTTCACGACGGGGAGCACTTCGTGCCCCAGCTCTTTAGCGATCTCATTGGCATTGCCATAAGACATATATCCCGCCAGTGATCCGCGTCCGGCCATCCGATAACGACCAGAATTGTAGATCACGATCAAATCAATTCCGCCTGCTTCCTCGCATTTTGCGGAAAGGCCGGTTCCCGCGCCGCCGCCGATCAACGTTTGGCCGGACTCCAGTTTAGCACGCAGGTTGGCTAGGATAGTTTGTCTATTCGTCTCGGGCATTAACGTGCCTCCTTATTGGTCAATCGCTTTGAATTCGGACACAGCAAGCGCTGCAAATTCGGGGTCATTGAGATGCATATCCACCTCGATCAATTTGCGTTTCTCAGTTTGTACAACCGTATCACGCAATGCAGAGAAAAGCGCATCATTCGCGGCAGGGTCCCAGAAGGGGCCACCTTCGATATCCAGTGCAGACACGCCGCGCAGGGGCAGCAAGAACCGTACCTCACCGTCGCAGGCGTTCAGCTTATTGCCGATCCAACTGCCGATCTCGTGACATTCCTCAGGGGTCGTGCGCATCAAGGTAATCTGTGCGTTGTGCACGTAAAGGTTTCGATCCTTGAATTTCTCAGGCACGGTTTCGAGGGCCCAGAAGTTCACCATATCCAGCGCGCCGCAAGACCCGACATAGGGCACTTTTGATCGCGCAATTGCATCAAACCGCTCTTCACCCGCACAGAGCACCCCGCCCGCGAGCATATCGCAAACCTCGGTCGTTGTGATGTCGAGTACGCCGCTGATGCTGCCCTGATCCACGAGCAGCTCCATAGCGCGCCCGCCCGTGCCTGTCGCATGAAAGACAAGGCAATCAAACTCATCTTCAAGATGGCCTACCATCTGCTGAACCGCAGGTGTTGTGACGCCAAACATCGACATAACAAGCGCACGGCGGTCATCCGCAGAGGCAGGCACGTCATAGTTCATCATTCCCGCCAGCGCGTGAGCTGCATTGCCGAGCAACTGACGCGACACACGGTTCAAACCCTGAACATCAGTCACAGGGTGGAACATGTTGATATCGGACGCCCCGACAAAGCCAGAGACATCACCAGAAGCCAGCGTCGACACTAAGGC
>NZ_JBDWVM010000243.1:0-10366 GCF_039984035.1 Planktotalea sp.
CACCCTTCAAGATGGGTTCAATAATGTCGCTGGCTTGCGTGGGGTAATCGCTCAGATCGCCATCGACAAACACAACGATATCCACGTCATCGAGCACTTCAAGCGCCGCAAGACAGGCGCTGCCATACCCTCGCTGTGGCGCTAGAACAACCTCTGCGCCAGCAGCTTGGGCAATTTCGGCAGTTGCATCGGTTGACCCGTTATCCCCTACAACAATGCGGTCAACAAAGTCGGGAATTTCTTTGATAACTTGCCCGATGGAAAGGGCCTCGTTCAGTGCAGGGATCACCACACCAATGCGTTGATCATTCAACATGAGACGGTCCTTTCCTAAGAAGTTTCCAGCCAAGCAAGCCCCAAACAGGCACCCATATCACCCAGACCACGCCATAGCGGTAAAGCGCGCTTTGATCGATCTGAGCGAGGGGAAAATAGCTATAGTGCAACCCAATCAAAACGCTCGCGAGCAACAACGCTGGATGTGGGAAAATGCACAAGAACGGCAGTAACCACAGCGCATACCAAGGCGTCACAGAGGGCGACAAAAGGAACAATGCGGCAGTAATAATAAAGATGGAGCGCGCCATACCGAACGGCGTTTCATTTTGGCGCAGGCAGGTGATGATGATGACACCGCTCAGTGCCAGTCCCAGAAGCACGCGGCTGAGCAATGCAGGTGCGTCAATGCCCAAGAGACCGCCCAAACCCTGAGCAAGAAAATCACTTACAAGAATAGCCGAGGAAGACGCAGCCCAACCGCGCGCGAAGGCAACGAAACCAGAGGTTTCTGTAAGGCCTGCTGAAATGACAGGCCACATCATTACGGCGGCGCCGACGCCGAACATGATAACGCATTGCAGCGCTAAGACGGGCGAGCGGCGCAGTGACCACAATAGCGGCGCCATCAACAAAAGCGGCCATACCTTTACACCGAAACCGAGCACCAAGAAGATCGTTGCAATACGATAGCGCGCCGCCATTGCTGCCCACAACGCAGCGAGGACAAATACCATCAAAGCAGGCTCTAAATGGGCTGAATTAGCGACTTCCTTTATCGCTAATGGATGCCACCAATAAAGTGCAGCCCACATTTGAGATTGGCCAAGCGCGCGCAAAATGCCAACCAAAAGGGCAAAGACGCTGATGTCTGCAAACAACAAAACAACGCGCCACCCTTCCAGCGAAAGCGGCGATATCCAGTAGCTCATCGCGAAGAACATTTGCGCGACGGGTGGGTAGACCGTGCGATATTCTGGATGATTGATCCGCTCAATCACAGGCCAAGCCGTTTCAGCCAAATCCCAATAGGCCGGTGCTTCAACAACTGCGTTCAGAAAGGAAAGCGGAGCGTAAAGGTAAGGCGACAAGCCATTCGCGAGCAGCGCACCATCCCAGAGGTAGCGCTGATAGTCATCTTCCAAGATTGGCACCGCCCCAAACTGAACAATGCGCGCGGCGATTCCGATTATAAAAACGAATAGGAAAAGCGGCCATTTTGAGGTTGAGTCTGCAGCATGCAAACGCATGACAATCGCATAAACTACGAAGGCTGTACCGCCGATAAGTAGACCCAAATACGGAAGATTGGGAAGATCGGCGCTCGCGACTTCCTCCGAAAAACTGTGACTGAGCCATGACAGCGTAGTCGACAACGCCACGACGCCCAGCCCAAGCGCATACCACATCCATGCGAGCGTATCAGAGCTTGGGCGTGTCTGTGGCATTGCCTACTTCATTTCATCAGTTACGGAAGCTACCACCGTGGCTTTCACGCGTGACGCGCACCCGCTTTTTGCGTTTTTGCTGACGTAGCAAACGGCGCTTTTCAGCTTCGGTCAAAACCGTCGTATCAGTTTGTTGAAAGATTGCATCATTCAGCCCAAGACCGGACGCGACCTGCGTCTGAAGTCCGTCCTGTTCGGCCAAAGCAACGCCGGACACGAGCGTCGACGCCGCCACAAGGGACGCACCAGCAATCATACGTACGGTCGGTTTATTATTAGTCATGGTTGTTCTCCTGCGGAAGCAAACATTGGATTCGTGAATTGAAGAAACCATAGGCGCATAACATTCCTTCACGCTATTCAACTGGGATCACGTTCAGGTGTTTGAGTTTGATTTGCTCGCATTCACCGCCTCGTGTCATGGATCGAGGGAACCGCGTCTCCTCAGGAAATGTCCAATAT
Organism: Planktotalea sp.; assembly: GCF_039984035.1. Taxonomy (GTDB): domain Bacteria; phylum Pseudomonadota; class Alphaproteobacteria; order Rhodobacterales; family Rhodobacteraceae; genus Planktotalea. The sequence goes on from NZ_JBDWVM010000243.1 coordinate 2,187, forward strand.
GTTTAGATCAACTCTCGCCATCGCTTGTCTTTTATTTTTGCCCGCAGGTGCATTGATGAAATGGTCCTCCTTCGCGCCAGAGGCTTGGGAATACTGGGAGCTGCATGACGCAACCTCGACCGAAACCATCAATCATGGCGATTGGGACAGCTTGCTCAAAGACTACGTTAAGCCCGATGAAACGGGACTGAACCGATTTGCGTATGGCGCGGTATCAGACACTGATAAGGCGAAATTGGCATCCTACATCGACACGCTAGAAACTGTGGAAGTCACCAGCCTAAACCGTGACGAACAGCTGGCCTATTGGCTAAACCTGTACAACGCACTGACCATCAAAGTTGTCTTAGATCACTACCCGGTCTCGTCTATCAAAGACATCGACATCTCTGGCCTTCTCGCAAATGGCCCATGGAAAGCGGAGCTGATCTTTGTTGAAGATGTTGAAATGTCTCTCGACGCGATTGAGCACGAAATCCTGCGCCCTATCTGGAACGACCCTCGCATTCATTATGGCGTGAACTGCGCCTCTATTGGGTGTCCGAATTTGCACACAGCTGCCTTTGAGGCCAGTACAGTGGACGACACATTGACCACACTCGCGCGTGATTTCGTCAACCATCCGCGCGGTGTTTCCTTCGACGGTGGCGACGTGATCGTGTCCTCGATCTACAGTTGGTTTGCTGTGGATTTCGGCAACAGCAATGCTACGGTTCTGGAACATATCAAAACCTATGCCGATCCCGAATTAAAGGCGCAGTTAGACACGATTGATCGCATCTCGGATCACAGTTACGACTGGACGCTGAACGAGTAATCTGGCGCGATCACGCTAGAAGTTTCGCGTCAGTCCAAAAGAGACGTATTTGTTGGTATAATCGGCCAGCACATTGTTCGACTGATTTCGCTCCAGCCCCATCAAAAGCTGAGGTGCGAATGCACCGATACGGATATTGCGATGATGAATCGAGATATCCAATCTGGTCTTTCGATCCTTTCGCGGCTCTTTGAAAAAGAACGGACTAAATCCTTCACGCTCGTCCACCGAATGGCTGAGCGTTAGCCCAGTGATTAACCCACCACGAAATGCATATGTCCCGCTTACGCTAACGCCCGTTGTTTGGCCCGCTGCGGTAAGATCCGTGCTTTTTGCAATCTGGTGAAATGCGCTCGCGGTGATCTGGGCATTGGCTGAAATACCATGTGTGTAGGACAGTTGCACAAAGCCAATGTCATGATCCGGTGCTCCGCTGATATGTTTGGTTTTGGTCAACTTGGTATTGAGATTGAAATACCCGCGTGCACCACTGGGTCGACCATGATCGAAATAGAGACCTGTGGTTTGTGAATACGATTTTGCCGCGCTCCAACGCTGTCCAAAAATCAATCCGCCTTCATAGGTGCTTTGCGTCTTGTTGGTGAACGATAGACCTGTTCGCGCAATCGCGGCGATATCACGATAGGCAATGGCCTTGTTGAATTTCCCCGAAAGATCGAGCCGAAAACGCGCCGTCAATCGATCATCAAGTTTTGCGCTATAGGCTATGCCTGCATTCGCTTGCAAACTGACCCCAGGCTGACGCGTAGTATTCAGTCGAAAGGGAAGACCGCCAATGATGATCGTTTCATTGTCCGTCTGACGGTTTACGTTGCTTTCCGGCAAAAGGCTAAAAGACAGGTAGCCAGTCAAAGGATTGCTATCATCAATTTCAGCAAGGACACTGTTCACCGCTTGGCGCGCGCCATAGCTGAGCTGGGTTGAGCGTAATTGTGTCAAATGATGTTTGGCGCGAGCGTAGTTGTCGACCTTGCTCAAGGCCAACGCCAACTCAAACCGGTAATCAATATTGTCAGGATCGCGGTTCACCAAAATCTCAAGCGGTGCAAGCGCCCGTTGAAAATCGCCGTCCTTCACAGCACTGAGTGCCGCATCCCAAAGTTCTTGATCACTGCGATACTGTTCGTCTTGCGCAGCCACAGGCAAGGCAAGACTGACAAAAAGCACCACACCGGTCGCCCAAAGCTTGATCGCTTTGGGCAGGTTTTTAAAACCGCGAAACATCGGTTAGTCCTTGTCCGCGTAGAAGGTGCCGCCAGTGATAATCGTGGGGTTGTTGGCAGGTGTGATACTAACGCCGGTTGAACCTGTAACGCTGGCACCATCTGCCCCTTTGAAATCACCCTGCATTGTCATGATCGTATTGCCAGACAAAGTGTCTGTAGGATCAGTGAGCGTTCCACGCAGCTCTGTTGAAAGACCTGTGAACGTTGTGGGTTGTCCGGCGATATTCAAATTGGTCGTACTAATCGCGTTCACGCCATTTGGTGCGTTCGCCGTAGAAAGCGTCCCAGCGATATTGGTTTGCACACCATTCACTTCACCAGCGATGTTGTTCACAGTCGATGAAATGGGCCGCGCAACATTCGGAGTGAAATCAATGGTCATTGCCAAGTCACCGGTTACGGATTCATTCTGATCGGCGGCATTGGCCCCGGTCAACACATTGACTTGGCCTGAATAGGTCGCATTGCCTGTAATCGCTGTTTGCGTCGGCAACTGACCATTCGCCGCGTTAAACGCAGTTTCATAAGCAGAGAGCGAACCACCTCCACCTGTGCCACCGCCAGTGCCCCCCGATGTGCCACCGCTCGTGCTGCCACCGCTGGTGGTTCCCCCACCTGATGTTGCGGCTGGTGTACCCCCCGATGACGATGTGGTGCCTGTGACTGACGGGTTTGAAATGCAGCCCATGAGCATGGTCGACATCGCCAACGTAGCAGGCAGAAAGAACTTATAGGAATGAGAGTTCAAGGTAGTCTCCTTTGCAATTTTGCAGGTTAAAAATCAGGTCATTGCTGGCCCGCAGAAATGCGCGCCTAGTGGGTGTGGGTTTGAAGTCGGAAAGTGGTGCGCACAGCTTTTGGTTCCGCCAAAAGCGGATCGGAATGTCTGGCCCTTACAAAAGATGCGCGCACCTACGCGTGTTTTAACAAACACGCGTATGGCTTACCGGCGCTTGGGAATCCCAGTTGGGGAGCTGGAAATATAGTCACCAGTAAATATGGATTGTTGAGAAAAGTTGATTGGAAAACGGCTTTGAAAAAAGCGATCCAAGTAGAAAGAACAGAGCATAATTTTACCAAATTTAGAGTTTGCTAATTGCCCAAATGGGCCAGACGCTAAACTTTTGTCAGATGGTCAAACTTTTGAAATCACCCCTAGGGGTTAAGTCCCCGAAAAAACGCTAAAGTTTCGTCGAAAACCTGATCAAACCCGCGATAAAGCAGATCTGATCCATAACCTTGCATGATAATCAAAGGCGGTTGACCTTGCTCTTTCAAGAACTCGGCAACGAAAGACGCATCGAGAATTTGATCTTCTGTCCCATGCATCCAATGCTGCGGAAAGTCAAAGTGGCGGTACTCCTCAAACCAATCCAGCATCGCCGATTTACCGTCCCAGATCATGCCATCTGGGCTTTGTGAGGTAGTATGCAAAAACCCTAATTCAAACAGGTTGGCAATATCTGGTTGCTTAAGCGCATCTTGCTCGACGCCATTCTTTCCAAAGAACTGCCGGAAGTAGGGCACGGGACCTGAGATACGCCATGTGCGAAACCCTACCCTGAGCATCATCTCCAAGAGTTTTGGCGCATGCAGCACCGTTGCTGCAGCGACCCGAGTATGGCGGTTCATCTTGGACAACATATGCGGGCGAATTGGAACACCAGCCCCATTCATCGCAGCCCCCAACACGCGACCCTTTAGAGCGCCGGCCGCACGACATGCAAAACTGATGCCTGCCTGATGTACCCAAAAGATCATTTTGTCGACGCCAAGCTCGTCAAGCACAGCAACGGTATCCGCAGTCACAGTCTCATCGTAATCAGGCCATCGCACCGGTGGCGACGAGCGTCCAAATCCTGGGCGCGAAATACAAATCACGCGGATGTTTTCAGCATTAAACCGTTCGATCATTTTAGGCGAAAAGAACGGCCCCAAAACCAAGCCATGCCAGAACACGATGGGCAGGCCATCTGGCGCCCCGTATTCCCACACTTCCACAGAGCGCAATTGCCCAACCGGCATCATTTTACTGCCAGACATCGGTGCGTGCGGAACGATAGGCGCTATCATGTCCTGCACGCGCGAACCACGTCCTAAAAACGCATAGGCGAGCGCAGAGGTATGGACATCCGACATTTGAGCCGCACCAAATTTACGCAGAATCGACTTTGCTTGCGCTTTGACGGTCTCTTTTGATTTGCCGAGCCGCTCCGCCGCTTTCACCTGCGATGCCCCGTCCAGAAGTTCGAGCAAAACTTCGATTTCGGCATCGCTTACCCCGTAGTCTGAAGAGGCGAACGACAGCAATTCTTTCGTCCATTTGACGTAGGAAACTGTAAACTGAAGAACGGGGATGTAGTTCTCATCATCTGTAAATGTTTCGAACTTGGTACATCTGGCGATCAGCACATCTTCCCGATGCTCCAACACAAAGGGCAAAACCCGCACCCCTTGAAAGACACCTGAACGCACATCTCTGAGCAAGGCGCGAAGCTCATTTTGGCTTTCGGCTGTAAAGGGCAGTTCGTTAAAATCAACGGGAAAAGAGACGCCAAACAATGCTTCAGCAGTCGCATTGCCCGTCACAATTTCCGAAGTCATCTCAACTTGAAAAGATGCCAAATGTGAGTCTACGTGAGATGTCGTTTCCGCCGTCGCATCTTTTGAACCAACAGCGCGCTCGATCCGGTCAATGTGTTTTCGAAACGCATCAAACGCTTCTAAACTGGCTGGAATATCATCCAACAAACCACGTCGGTCAGATTGAGAGAAAAAGAAAAGATCAGACGCCTTAATAAGATCGCCTAAGGGTTCGTCGCCCTCAGCGGCGACGTAAAGGTGATCCAAAAGTTCGAGCATGCGCCCCATAGTTTGGGGCGCTATGTCTTCCGACATAAAAATCCAGACGTCATCAAAATGTGTTTTATCGACCTTCCATTACCCGACCTGAAGGTGCAACACTGTTTTTCGACGAAACTGGATCAAACACATGACGCGAACGTATTACATGCGTTTCATGTGACACGATCAAGATTTCGCAGTGTCATCCGCATTTAGATTCAGATGCGCGACACCGCTATTGCCTAGCTCAACTGATGCAAACGGACCCCCATGATGGGTATTTCCTGGATCATGCGGATCAAGGGTTTCGTTTGCTGCATAAATCTCTTTTGCGAACTGCTCAGCGTTGTCCTTTGGTTTGTACCCCAGATGCCGCGCGCCGCTGTTGTCGACAGGTGCGCGATCATTGTTCGACACACCATACACAATCGAAAAACCAGTGATCGGTGTATCAATCGCGCGTTGGACGAGATGGATAAGATCATCATAAGACAACCACGTCCCAACCGCGCGGGGATTAGACACCTGCGCACAGGACAAGATGCGCATACAGACAGATTCAAGGCCACGCTTGTCCCAATACATGCTCGCCAAATCTTCGGCGAAGCATTTCGCCAACCCATAGAACGTATCAGGCTTATGCGGCGCATCAATACCAATCGCATCGGTCTTTTTGTGCATGCCAACCGCGTGGATCGATGATGCATAGACAACACGGCGCACTTTGTTGCGATAGGCCGCTTCCCAGATGTTATACGCCCCGATGAAATTCGGCCCCAGCAAGGTTTCAAACGGTGCCTCGTCGCCAATTGCACCAAAATGGATAACCATGTCAGCGCCCTCTAGTAACTCAACCATTGCATCCAGATCAGCGAGATCCGCTTGAACATAGGTTTCATTGGCATGCCGCGTATCTGGCGCATCGACAATATCTGTGGACACAAGAGTCTCGCACATTTTCGACAAAGGTTCGCGCAGATATGATCCCAAGCGACCAGCAGCGCCTGTCAAAACGAGTTTCTTCATGGGTTTTCTTCCTCTAAAATTCTGTGACGAGCGCCACCTATTACGGCAACTTACTTTTTACGTGGGCCAACGCTGCATCTGATGCCTTAGCAAGCAATGCCGCATCCATGCCACAGGCGACAAAGGTAAACCCTTCATTCAAAAGCTCTGCTGCTTTGTCGGGATCAAAGACCAACGTACCAACAGGAACGCCTTTGGCGATCAACTTGGCAGCAGTGGCTTTGATTTCTTTCCAAACATCTGGGTGCGTCGGCTGGCCGAGCAGGCCCATATCAGCAGCAATATCTGCCGGACCGAAAAAGATGCCGCTGACGCCTTCCACTGCGGCGATCTCTTCTGCCTGTGCCATCGCGGCCTGCGTTTCAAGCTGCAGGATGACACTCGTTTCCTCATCGACGCGTTCAGCATAATCCGTTACGCGGCCAAATTTCGTCGCCCGCGTTGTCCCAGAGAAACCGCGCGCACCATTTGGTGGATAACGCGTTGCTGCGACGGCGCTTTTCGCTTCTTCTACTGACTGGATCATCGGGAACAAAATACCCGACGCTCCAAGATCAAGCAGCCGTTTGACAGCCACCGTATCGTTCCATTCGACCCGAACAATTGCTGTGGTGTTGGTCGCGGCAAATACCTGCAACTGCCCAAGCGTGCTGAGATAGTCATTCGGGCTGTGCTCCATATCGACCACGACCCAATCATAACCCGTTGGTGCAACCACCTCCGCCGCGAAATTACTGCAGAGCGTCACCCAAAGGCCGATCTGTTTTTCACCAGCAGCAATCGCATGCGTGAATGCGTTTTTCTTCAGTTTCATCAGATGATCGCCTTTTCAATGATAGGTCGGTTTTCTGGAATACGCGCATAGTTGTACGAACTCAGATCAAGCGCGCGATACTCCCCATACGTCAACCATTCCGCCGTGCCGCGCCCCATTGCTGGCGATTGCTGCAAACCATGGCCCGAAAACCCGTTGAGAAAGATAAAATTGCTGACCTCGGTATGCGGCCCCATGATCGCGTTTTGATCAAAGGTGTTAAACGCATAATGCCCAGCCCATTCATTCACGACTTTGATCGCCTCGAACTGGGGAATGCGCCCTGCGATGATCGGCCAAACATGGCTTTCCCAACGGTTATGATCCATCGCGAAATCATCAAAGGCCACCGCGGGATCAGGGTCAGCAGGACAACCCGCCAAATATGTTTTTGGGCCATCCTGACGGAAATGAACGCCCGATGGATCGATGGTGAGCGGCAAGTCTTGATCCAAGGGCTGCGCAGCCGAGAAAATCCATGTGAAGCGTTTGCGTGGCTCAACAGGAATATCCAACCCCGCCATCTGCGCGGTGCGCGCAGCGCGCGGGCCTGATGCGTTGACCAACTGTCCGCAGGCAATCACATCACCAGAGGCAAGCGTGACGCTTTCTACTTTGGTGCCAGCCGCATTTTTGGAAATCGCGACAACCTCGTTCGAAATATACTCGACACCACGATCCTGCGCAGAGCGGCGCCACCAGTCAAAGACAGTGCCTCCGTCCCAATACCCCTCATCCTTGAGGTTAATGGAGCCAAGCACCAAATCATCAACGTCATAGAATGGGTAGCGCGCCTTGATCTCTTCAGGCGTCAAAAGCTGGGTTTCCGCGCCCGCATCGAGCTGCACGGTTTGATTGTCGCGCAAGACATTCGCAAAGTCGTCGTTATCGGCCAGATACATGTAACCGTAGTTCTGGATCACTTGTGCTGGAACTCGATCATCGCCAATACGTTCGGGCAGGTTCTTTACAAAATCTGCAGCAAACTGACTTATCTGAACATTCAGCTTTGCCGAAAATTGTTGTCGCATACAAGAATTGGTGTGCGCAGTAGACGAAAATTCGTAACTTGAATCACGCTCTACAACCAGAGCAGAGCCGTCGAAATCAGGGTTGTCTGTCAAGAACCAAGCTGTCGACGATCCCATAATCGCGCCGCCGATGATCACGACGTCATAGCTGTTTTTTTGCGGTGTTTGCGTCTTCATATGCTGTCCCCTTTTGCGACGGCCGCCGCGATCTCGGTGATGTCTTTAGATGATAGACCATAAACTTCCGAAGCTGTTTGCTCAGAAATATAGCCTCGCGCCAAATCACGCTTTACCAGTTCAGGTGACCGTTCCGCCGGATCACCGTAGCCAGCGCCCCCCGGGAAGGCCATGACAACCTTGCGCCCGTGCGGCACGAATTGTTTGCCCTTACCGTTCATTGC
>NZ_JBDWVM010000244.1:0-4845 GCF_039984035.1 Planktotalea sp.
GATCCACCCGGGCCGCGAAGCACTGCGCATCTCCCAAGACCGCATCACGGAAAAGGACTTCCTTTCTGGCCTCGGCCTCACCGTCGCGCCCTACGCCGCCGTTGACGACGCCGCTTCCATGCAGGCCGCCATCGAAAAGGTCGGCGCACCCTCGATCCTGAAAACCCGCCGTTTCGGCTATGATGGCAAGGGCCAAGCCCGCCTCGCCTCCGCCGCCGACGCGGATCAAGCGCTCGCCGATATGGCAGGCGCGCCGTCCGTGCTCGAAGGTTTCATCGACTTCTCCGCCGAAATCTCCGTCATCGCCGCACGCAGCCCTTCGGGCGAAGTCGCCTGCTATGACCCCGGCGAAAACGTCCACGAGGGCGGCATCCTGCGCAAAACCACAGTGCCCGCACACGTCAGCGGCAGTCTGCGCATGGACGGTGTTCTGCTTGCAGGCCGTATCCTCAATGAACTCGATTACGTCGGCGTCATGGGCGTCGAACTCTTCGTCACGCCCACTGGCCTCGTCGTTAATGAGATTGCCCCGCGCGTGCACAACTCAGGTCACTGGACACAAAACGGCTGCACCGTCGATCAGTTCGAACAACACATCCGCGCGATTGCGGGCTGGCCGCTCGGCAACGGGCAACGCCACTCTGATGTCGTGATGGAGAACCTGATTGGTGATGACATGGACCGCGTACCGACCCTAGCGGCGCAAGCGGAAACAGCGCTGCATCTCTATGGCAAAGCGGACGTGAAAGAAGGCCGTAAAATGGGCCACGTTAACCGCGTGACAGGTCCTGCCAAAAGCTAACCGGCTAAAAACTAGGCAGTACCACCGCTCGACGACAAAATCGCTGGATTGACGCCCATGGCCTCCAAGGCCTTGGGCCATTTGTCACTATCCGCCGCTTCAAAAATCACATCGCTCGACACGTCACCGATCAACCACCCGTTAGAGGCAATTTCCGCCTCCAATTGTCCGGGTCCCCAACCCGCATAACCCAGCAACACCAACGCGTTTTGCGGGCCACGCCCTGCACCAATGTCTTCCAAAACATCAATGGTCGCGGTCATTGCGAACGTATCGGCGACCTTCATTGTCGATAAGTCAGAATGATAATCAAGCGAATGCAGCACAAAACCACGGCCGTTTTCCACGGGACCACCATAATAAATCGGAAAACTATCTTGGGTGTCGCCTTTGGGAATGGACAATTGATCTAACAAATCCGTTAAATGCACACCATCAACGCGTTTGTTAACAATCAAACCCATCGCGCCCTCAGGCGAATAGGCACACAGAAAGACAACGCTTCCGCTAAAGCGTGGATCACCCATATCAGGCATTGCGATCAAACACTTACCTGTTAGATCATCACCTAAATCTGTATCCGTCATAAACTAAATTTACTCACCAATTACTCAAAAGATGGGCTGCATAACGCCGTTAAGCAAGCCAAACCTTACAATTTCTCTCATTTTCCTCTCAAACAAGTGACTTGGCAAGACGCCTCGGCTGCTGCAGTCAAAGGCTATGACAGTAAAATTCACACCCCTCGCCTTGCTCGCTGCTTTTGCTATGCCCCTGCCCGCAGAGGCGCAAAATTTCGATGACATTCTTTCCGCCAGCCTGTTGACCGGCTGGCGACAAGCGGATGGCACCCATGTCGCTGCTGTGCGTCTCGAGCTAGAGCCAGGGTGGCACACCTATTGGCGCGCGCCGGGCGATGCAGGTATTCCACCGATCTTCGATCTTAGCGCGTCGGGCAATGTCAAAGCCAGCCAAGTCGTCTGGCCCCGCCCCGAGGTCTATCACGGCAATGGTTTGCGCTCGATCGTCTATTACGATCAGGTCGTTCTGCCCCTGCGCGTCACTCCGAACCGCAAGGGGGGCGACATCTCGCTGAAGGCAAAGATCGAGATCGGGATTTGCAAAGACATCTGCATTCCTCAAACGCTCAATGTCACCGCGACCCTGCCCGCTTCGGCCAGCAAACGCGATCCGCGCATTGCCTCCGCTTTGGCTGACCGGCCTTACAGTGGCAAACAGGCAGGCGCGCAGAATGTCACTTGCAAGATCGAACCCACCTCGGACGGGATCAAGCTGGCAACCAGCTTCACGTTGCCTCCCGTTGGCAACTCAGAAGCCGTGGTCATCGAAACTGCCAATCCTCTGCTCTGGGTCGCAGAGCCAAGCGCCAAACGATCCGGCAATACGATGCACGCGAGCACTGAAATTCAGCATGTCGAAGCTGCGCCATTTGTCATTAACCGCAGCAAAATTCGCATCACGGTTCTTGGTGAAACCCGCGCGGTTGAAATCGAGGGATGCAGCGGCGGTTAACTCAAACCGCCATGCGCCGCCCGCGGCGTGAGATCAGAAGTGCAACAAGCGATATCACATAGGCCGCAACGATCAGCGCCACCATGCCCGCAACAAAGATCGCGAAGGCCGCGATCATCGCGGGCGCCTCTGCAAGTCGTGGAAGCGCCTGAGTAAATTCAGGCAAGATCATATCGTAAACCGCCGCATAGCCCATGGTCACGGCAAGCCAACCAAGCGTGATCACAGCCAATCCATTGAGCAAGAAACGCGGCCCCCGCGCGCGGAACTTAAGCCCGCGCTTAAAGCTATCCACTCGTCTGCGCACATCATACTGCATCGCAATCAGCGACGGCACGACCAGCAGAACAAGGATCATGCCAAAGCCCAAGCCATAGACCAGCGTAATCACTGTCGGCTTCAGGAATTGCGCTTGGCTAGAGCGCTCAAACAACAGGGGCGCAAGACCCAGAACCGTTGTCATCGTGGTCAACATCACAGGGCGCAACCGGTTCGCCGCGCCATCGATGATCGACGGGATCAAACCGCGATCCTTGGCATATTCGTCAATCGTTGTGACCAAAACGATGGAATCGTTGATGATGATCCCCGTCATGCCCAACAGTCCAACAACGGTGAACATGGACAGCGGCACATCCCAAAGCGCATGACCGTAGATCGTACCAACCAACCCAAACGGGATGACCGCCATAACGACCAAGGGCCGCGTCCAGCTGGCAAAGACCCACGAGAGCACCAAATAAATGCCGGTCAGCGACAGGACCAAGCCAGTCATCGCATCGGTTAAGAAGGCATCCTCCTGCTCCGACTGTCCTGACAGACGCCAATCCACTTGCTGCTCGGATGCAATGCGCGGCAAAATCTGCTGCTCCAGCGCATCTTCAATCTCACTCGCGCGCGCGGGATCATCCTCTGAAATATCCCCCGTCACCGAAATCAACCGCACACCATTCTCGCGCCGCACCGTTGAAAAGCCAGTGCGCTGCGTCACGCTCACAATATCGGCCAGCGGCACATAACTGCCCGACTTACTGCGCAGCAACGTGCTATCCAGGAAATCCGCCCGCAGCTCATTGCTCGGCAACTCCACACGGATCGTCGCGCTGCGCGGCCCCTCAGGGTAGCTCGCAGCTTCAATCCCGTTCAAACGATGGCGCAAAACCGTGCCCAACTGATCAATGGTAAAGCCCAAGGCCTGCCCTTGCGCCGTCAGCTCCAAGATCAGCTCTTCCTTGTCATAGGCAAGGTTATCCTCCACCGCCGACACCTCGGGAAAACGCGCCAATTCAGACTGCAACGCCTCACTTGCGCGCTTCAATGTCTCCGCGCTCGCACCATAAAACTGCACATCCATGGACGATCCACCGGGACCAGAGCGCCATGATCGGAACGATACATTCTCGCTCAGCGGATGACGGCGCACCTTGTCCTGCAAATCCGCAACAAAGGCAAAACTGGAATAGGGCCGCAAATCCGCATCGATCAACTCAATCGAAATGCCGCCAAGCAGATCATTGTCCTTCGTATCTGCACCCGCCAAACCGCGCCCGGCCGATCCACCAATCGTCGCCATCACATAATCCAGCGGATTGGCCCCATGCTCGGCCTCGTACTCACGCGCCAACTCTTCCGTCGCGCGCTGCATCTCGCGCATCATCGCCAACGTATCGTCGCGGCTCGCACCCTCCACCATCGTGAAGTTCCCCGTGACCGAAGACCGCTCCGGCGCATTAAAGAACCGCCATTGCACATCGCCATTGATGAACAGAACAATCTGGCTCGCAAGGATCACAACAACCCCCGCAAACACCGCATAACGCGCCCAAATCACACCCGCCATCAGCGGCTTGAACAGCTTGTCACGCACCCATTCAAACCCAATGTTCACAACGCGGCTTGGCATGTCATACCAATGCCGCTTGGTCGAATGCGCCAAAGCGTGGCTCATATGGTTCGGCAAAACGAGGAAACACTCCGCCAAAGATGCCAATAGAACCGCAATCACCGTGAACGGAATATCGCCAATCAAACTGCCAAAGCGCCCGCCAATCGACACCAGACCAAAGAAGGCAATCACCGTCGTCAACGTCGCCGAAAACACAGGCATCGCCATGCGCCGCGCCGCATTTTCCGCGGCCACGACTGGCGTCTCGTTCAATTCGCGCGCGCGGTAATCCGCATGCTCGCCCACCACAATCGCATCATCCACGACGATCCCGAGCGTGATGATCAAGGCAAACAGCGAGATCATATTGATCGTCAACCCCCCCACATACATGAGCGCAATCGCCGCGAACAAAGCCACGGGAATACCCGCCGCCACCCAAAACGCCGTGCGCGCATTCAGGAACAAGAACAGCAGCAACACGACCAAGGCCAAGCCCGTCAGTGCATTGTCCAATAAAAGGTTCAAACGCCCGCTAATCGCCTCTGCGCGCGTACGGATCAATTCTAGCGTCACACCAGCAGGAAGCGTCTCTTCCATCTGCGCTGCGACCTCTTCCACCTGA
>NZ_JBDWVM010000245.1:0-7524 GCF_039984035.1 Planktotalea sp.
CACTGCCTGCGTCCAAGCCATTCTCGATTTCTACAATCCACAAGCCAACGCATTGTCGCGATTTTTCACGATTGAATACGCGACGTGGTTTCGACTGATCCTGCCGGGCTTGGCACATTTGGGGTTTGCTATACCACTCGGCGGAACAAGCGTCTTTTTCCGTCGCAGCGCCTTGGAAGAATTGCATGGGTGGGATGCGCACAACGTAACAGAAGATGCCGATTTGGGCATTCGAATCGCGCGATCAGGGTATCGCACGGCGCTTATTCAGTCCGTCACCCACGAAGAAGCAAATAACTCTGCATGGCCATGGATCAAGCAACGTTCGCGCTGGTTAAAGGGCTACCTCATCACCTATTTAACCCACATGCGTCGTCCAATTCGTCTGCTCTTTGAACTCGGCGCATGGAAATTCTTGGGCTTTCAAGCCTTCTTTTTATCATCCATCAGTCAGTATTTGCTGGCGCCTTTCATCTGGTCCTGCATGTTGATTTACCTCGGCGCGCCAGAATGGATCGAGATCATTCTGCCGAGCGAAGTTCAAAACACACTCATGCTGTCCTTCATCGGCATGTGGTGCCTGAGCACAATCGTCTACGTGATCGCAGTCACCGGTAAGGAGCATCGCCGCTTGATCCCATGGACCCTATGCATGAGCGTCTACATGGCGCTGGGAACATTGGCGATTTACAAAGGCGCGTGGGAGTTAATCACGCGGCCCTTTTATTGGGAAAAAACCGCCCATGGTCACAGTCAAGCAGATCAGGATGCGCCGCCCTCAGAGGAAGTCGCATCAAGCTTGAGCCGCGTGATATAGGCGACCGAGATATGATCGCGTAACGCTTGCTGCGCCGCGTCTTCATTGCGCGCGGCAATCGCTTCGACGATGGCATTATGTTCCTCCATCGCCCCTTCTCCGCGTCCCTGCGCCGCGAGCGAGGTTGTCGCCATCAGCGCCATTGAGCGGTGCACCAAATCCAATTGACCAACAAGGAAACGATTGTGCGATGCGAGGTGAATCTGCTTATGAAACCGACGGTTCGCACGCGCCAACGCGGATGGATCATCCATCAGTTTTAGATCATCCTGCACCATATCACGCAGCACTTGCACTTCTTCCTCTGTCGCATGGCGCGCTGCAAGGCGTGCTGCGAGCCCCTCAAGTTCGGCCCGAACCACATAAAGCTCTGACATCTGGTTGTGAGACAACGACGCAACAATCAAGCTACGCCCGTCACGCGTCAGCAAGCTCTGGGTTTCCAAGCGTTGCAAGGCCTCACGAATAGGCGTGCGCGACACGCCAAATCGCTCGGCTAGGTCGCTTTCCACCAGACGATCGCCGGGCTTGAACACGCCCACATCAATCGCTTCGAGCAACAGAGTATATGCATCCGTTTGACCGGTTCTGGCGTTGTTCATCGAAAGTCCCTCTGCTCACAGTTGGTGTAGCCTAAGCCTTGCGAGAATTGCGTTCAACCTGTTGTAGCGACGCAGTGGACAGGCTAGCGTCTGGGCATGCCAAAGCAGCTTTTCTCACACGTAAATACATGGGTTTTCGATCTCGATAACACCTTGTACCCGCCCGAAATGTGTCTCTTCGATCAAATCGAGGTTCGCATGATCGCATATGTCATGAAAACTTTGGGTGTAGATCGCGAAAGGGCCGACTATTTACGCGGTCATTATTGGAAAACCCATGGCACGACCTTGGCGGGGCTAATGCGCGAACACGACATTGATCCTGAACCCTATCTCATTGATGTGCACGACATCGATTTCACCGTGCTCGACGATGATCCAGAGCTGCGATCTTCAATTAACGCATTGCCCGGGCGCAAAATCGTCTACACCAACGGCACGGCCCCTTATGCGCAAAACGTGCTAAAGGCGCGCGGTCTTGATGGGATATTTGCGGCGATCTATGGCGTTGAACATGCCAACTACCACCCCAAGCCGGATGCGGCTGCATTCGATACTGTATTTGGCTTGGACAAGGTTCCCACTGAAACGGCCGCGATGTTCGAAGACGATCCGCGAAACTTGCGCGTGCCTCATTCCCTTGGAATGCGCACAGTTCATGTGGCGCCCGACGCGCTGCGCGAAGATCACATTCATCATCACACGGATGATTTGGCGACGTTCTTGCGTGCGCTCACTTAAAATTGCGGCGATTTGCCTATGGCAAAGAACGTTTAAGTATCTATCTCTAAGATAGAAATGGAGAATGGCATGGATCACGACATCATCGTTTCCGGCGGCGGAATTGCGGGTCTCACCGCGAGCGCTGCCTTTGCGAAAGCTGGCTTTGATGTCCTTTGCGTTGATCCAAGCCCTGCGATCACATCGCACGATGCAAAAGGGGCTGATTTGCGCAGCACAGCGTTTTTGCAACCCGCGCGACAGCTGCTGATCGACAGCGGGCTGTGGGATCGACTTGCCCCGCATGCCGCCTCTTTACAGGTCATGCGCATCATCGATGCGGGCGGCGATGATCACACGGCGCGCATGTCGAAAGAATTCGACGCCTCAGACATTTCAGAGCAGCCATTTGGTTGGAATTTGCCCAATTGGTTACTGCGCCGCGAAATGGCTGCGCATCTTGAGACCTTACCAAATGTAACCTATCGCACGGGCATTGGTGCAAAGACGCTCTTCACCCGTACAGGTGAAGCGCGCGTTGGCTTGTCAGACGGCAGCCGCGCGAAGGCCCGCCTCGTGATCGCCGCGGACGGGCGCGCGTCGCCAATGCGCGCGGCCGCTGGTATTGAGGTCAAGACAACGCGCTATGGGCAAAAAGCACTGGCTTTTGCGGTGACCCATGATGTGCCACACGACAATGTCTCCACCGAAATTCATCGCACAGGTGGCCCTTTCACCCTTGTGCCTTTGCCTGATTTTGAGGGCAAACCCAGCTCAGCCATTGTCTGGATGGAAGAAGGGCCAAAAGCCAAAGCCCTAGCCGCATTGAGCGATGCAGACTTCGAGGTGGCCATGAACCAACGCTCCTGCGCTGTTCTTGGACATTTGCAGCTTGCTTCGCAGCGGACGATTTGGCCGATCATCAGCCAACACGCCGAACATCTCAGCGGCGAGCGCATCGCCTTGATCGCGGAGGCGGCACATGTCTTGCCCCCTATCGGCGCGCAAGGATTGAACATGTCCCTCGGCGACATTCGCGCGCTCTTGGACCTCGCGACGGCAAGACCTTCAGAGCTCGGTGATAGAGTGATGCTAGATGCCTATCATCGGGCGCGGATCAACGATATTCGAATGCGCGTCGCAGGCGTTGCCATGTTGAACAAAACGTCGATGCTATCCGCGCGTCCTTTGCGGGACGCGCGTGCTGCGGGACTTAATGCGCTCTATAGTTTCGCACCGCTTCGTAAATCCATCATGCAAATGGGCCTTGGCGCTAAAGGATAAGTAAGGTGCGTGGTATCACGCACCCTACGAGTCGTCTCAGAGCACTTGATCCAGAACTTTTGTAAGGCGCGCGACGGTGCCGTCGATATCATACAGCTTATCCAGACCGAACAACCCCAATCGGAACGTGCGAAAATCGTCCGGCTCGTCGCAGGCCAAGGGAACACCGGCAGCAATCTGCATGCCAAGCGCTGCGAATTTGCTCCCATTCTGGATCGCAGGATCATCTGTATAGCTGACCACAACGCCCGGCGCACCAAACCCATCTGCCGCGACAGAGGTCACGCCCTTGCCCTTAAGACAGGCACGCACTGCATCACCAAGCTGCCATTGGGCCGCTTGCAGCTTCTCAAAGCCATACTCCTTCGTCTCAAGCATCGTGTCGCGGAACGCGCGCAGCGCATCCGTCGGCATCGTCGCATGATAAGCATGACCGCCCTTTTCATAGGCCTGCATGATCTGGTACCATTTCTTCAGATCAATCGCGAAGCTGTCTGATGTCGTTTCTTCCAAACGCGCCAAGGCACGATCGGACATCATCACAAGCCCAGCAGACGGCGATGCAGACCAGCCCTTTTGCGGCGCAGAGATCAGCACGTCCACGCCCGTCGCCTTCATATCGACCCACGCACAGCCAGATGCGATGCAATCGAGAACCATCAATGCGCCAACTTCTTGCGCCGCAGCCGCCATCGCGCTCACATAGTCATCGGGTAGGATCACACCCGCTGATGTTTCAACGTGCGGTGCAAAAACGATCTGTGGTTTTTCCGAACGGATCGCCGCGACCACCTCATCAATCGGTGCAGGCGCAAAAGGGGATCGTGTGTCATTGCCGCTTTGGCGTGCTTTCATCACTGTGCAGCTTTCGGTGAAGCCACCTGCCTCGAAAATTTGCGACCAGCGGTAAGAGAACCAACCATTGCGCACCACAAGCGCGTGGGAACCACGCGCGAATTGGCGTGCGACGGCTTCCATCCCGTAAGAGCCGCCACCGGGGATCAACGCAACGCCGCTGGCGCCGTAAACCTCTTTCAGCATCGCAGAAATATCGTTCATCACGCCTTGGAACGCGCCACTCATATGGTTCAGCGAGCGATCGGTGAAAACAACGGAAAATTCTTCCAATCCATTCGGATCAACAGTGTCGAGCAATGCGGGCATATTTATCTCCAAAAAAAGTTACCCGTAGCTAGCGCGCTTATTCCGGCTTGGCAAAGTCTTGTTTCACGAATTCAGCTGCGCCCAAGGGACCGGGCCTCCGTTCTTCACTGAGCAGCACGTTCGCCTCCACATCGCCTGCCCCCGGCAAAGTCATAATGCGTCGTCGCAAAACCCGTTCAAAATCAGGAATATCGCGCGCAACAACGCGCAGGCGATAGTCATATAGCCCCAACACATGCTCAACCGTTTGCACCTCGGGAATGGCGCTCACCGCACGTTCAAAATCCTCAAGACTGACACGCCCCTTTGTCGCGAGCTTCACGCCAAGAAAAACAGTGACGCCAAACCCCAGCTTTTCAGCGTCCAAAACCAAACGACGCCCACGAATGGCCCCCGCATCTTGTAATCGTTTCACCCGTCGCCACATCGCAGGCTGCGACATATCAAATCTGCGACCCAAGGCCCCTGCCCCAAGCGTTGCATCCTCCGCCAAGGCGCGCAAAATCTTGTGGTCCATCGCATCAAGATCGATCATAGCGGCAGACCTTCGCTCTGTTTGATGCGCGCCACATGCATCAAGGCTTCAATATCTGCGATATGCGGCAATGTGAGGATGCGTTCACGGTAAATCTGCTGATAATGCGCCATATCGCGCGCGATTACCGAAAGGCGCACATCCACGCGACCAAGGAAGGTCTGGATTTCGATCACATCGCGCACCTCGCGCGCGGCCTCAATGAAATCGTCAAACGCCCGCGTTTGGGTTTTATCCAGCGTGATGCGCAGGCTGACCTCAACCGCATAGCCAAGCACCTGCCAATCAATCACCGCTTGCTGACCGCCGAGCACGCCATTGGCCTGCATTTTCTCTATGCGCCGCCAACAGGTCGCTGTCGTCAAATCACAGCGGGCCGCCAGCTCGGCGTTAGAGAGCTCGGGCGCTGCCTGCATCTGACGCAATATGCGTCGATCCACATCATCAAGCATTAAATCACACCTCAAAGCAAAAAGGACGAATGATCTTTTCGAATTTCAGCAATTATCTACAAAATCAGGAAAGTTCAACAGCGCGGCACGTGTAGTTTGCCCTCAATACTCGTTTATAACCCGAAAGGACGAAACCATGCGCGTTTATTATGATCGTGATTGCGACGTTAACCTCATCAAAGAAGCCAAAGTTGCCATTCTTGGCTACGGCTCCCAAGGTCACGCACACGCGTTGAACCTACGCGATTCCGGCGCGAAGAACATCGTTGTTGCGCTGCGTGAAGGCTCCCCTTCACAAGCCAAAGCGGAAGGCGAAGGCCTCAAAGTTATGGGCATCGCAGAAGCGGCAGCATGGGCTGACGTGATCATGTTCACAATGCCAGATGAGCTTCAGGCAGAAACATACAAGAAATACGTACACGACAACATCCGTGAAGGAGCAGCAATCGCGTTCGCACACGGCTTGAACGTACACTTCGGTCTGATCGAGCCTAAAGAAGGCGTTGACGTGATCATGATGGCGCCAAAAGGCCCTGGCCACACAGTGCGCGGCGAATACACCAAAGGCGGCGGCGTTCCTTGCCTCGTAGCGGTTGACAAAGACGCATCTGGCAAAGCGCTGGAAATCGGTCTGTCTTACTGCTCCGCAATCGGTGGCGGTCGCTCTGGCATCATTGAAACCAACTTCCGTGAAGAGTGCGAAACAGACCTCTTCGGTGAGCAGGCTGTTCTCTGCGGTGGCTTGGTTGAGCTGATCCGCATGGGCTTTGAAACGCTTGTTGAAGCGGGCTACGCACCTGAAATGGCATATTTCGAGTGCTTGCACGAAGTGAAGCTGATTGTTGACCTGATCTATGAAGGCGGCATCGCGAACATGGATTACTCCATCTCCAACACAGCTGAGTACGGTCAGTACGTTACAGGCCCACGCATCCTCCCATATGAGGAAACAAAAGCGCGCATGAAAGCGGTTCTGGACGATATCCAACAGGGTAAATTCGTTCGTGACTTCATGCTCGAAAACGCAGTTGGCCAGCCAACGATCAAAGCGTCCCGTCGTGCGAACGATGAGCATCAGATCGAAGCGACAGGTAAAACTCTGCGCGACATGATGCCTTGGATCTCTGCAGGCAAAATGGTCGACAAGACTAAGAACTAATCGATTTGTTTCGATACAATACTAGGATTGACCCCGGCCTCGGCTGGGGTCATTTCGTTTCAGCATGACGCAAACGCCCTCCCCCGAAAATCCCGGCCTGTTGAACTGGCTTTTGATCGCGCTTCTTGGCGTAATCTGGGGGGCTGCGTTCATGTCGATGAGCGTCGCTTTGGAAGGCTACAGCCCGCGCATGGTGGCTGCTGGTCGCCTCGGCTTGGCCGCGCTTGCCCTAAACATTCTGAGCATCTTTTGCCGCCAGCCGATTACGATGATTTATCAGACCGCGGGCGCGCGTGGATGGCTTTTTAACGTACTCATCGGCACAATCGCCTTGGCCATTCCGATTTTGATGCTCACGTGGGGGCAGCAACATGTGCCCTCTGCCTTTGCGGGCGTCGCGATGGGCACTGTACCGCTCTTGGTGCTGCCGCTCGTCTATTTTTTTTCACCGGAGGAAGGCATCGGCCCACGACGGATCATTGGCCTGATCTTCGGGTTTGTCGGGATTGTCATCCTCGTCGGCCCCGGTGCGTTCAGCAAATCAGGAAGCGATTTGGTATTTTGGGGGCGTTTGGCCTGCATCGGTTCCGCGTGTTGCTACGCGATTGGCTCGGTCCTAACCCGTCGCAGCCCGAAAATGCCGCCCATCGCACTGGCAACAGGCACGATTACAGTCGCTGCGCTTTGGGTCGTGCCCTTCGCGCTTCTGACGGAAGACATTCCAAGCGACGTTGCCCTGCGCCCGAGCCTAGCTTTGCTCTACGCAGCGCTTTTGCCCACGGCACTTGGGG
>NZ_JBDWVM010000246.1:0-6761 GCF_039984035.1 Planktotalea sp.
AGCAACTGCAAGACCAACAACCGCAGCTGTAAGAACAACCCAGTCAACTGTTACGGCGCCATTTTCGTCACGTGCGAATGCTTTGATGAAGTTAGTCATGTTGTATTCCTTCTAGGATCAGTTTTGAATTCTTCAAACTTCGGTTTTGATCAGCGCTGTCTCTCACCACGGTGCTGCCCGTTACTTGATAAAACTTGTATCGAATGCAATTTAGGCGCGAATAGGGCGGGGCCACGGCGAAAGTAGATTTTTAACTTTTCGTTTACGATTTTGTAGATGGTGCTGGAAACACAGTCAGGTGGAACACAAAGCAAAGGGACCAGCTTGTCTCCAAGCTGGTCCCTTTGCTTTGAAAACTCATTGGGCGGCAAACAAGCCGCCAGCCTTAGAAGCCTGCAACGAATTTTTGCAAGGCAGCGTCTGGATCAACGTTCACGACCTTTTCGCTACCGCTTTCAATACTTCCGTAGGCTGCGACGCTGATCCCAACGACAGCGGCCGCTAGGATGTAGTATTCAGTTGAAATCGCACCGTTGTCATTTTTCGCGAATGATTTGAGTAATTTCTTCATTTGAACATCTTCCATTTAAGCCTCGGGAAACACACCAAGGAATTACATAAGTGCGGGCCGCAATTGGCCCTTGCGCACTAGATCACCCAAATTTTCGGCAAAATAATGGCGCTATGCGAAAAAAATTCAGTTTATGGGGGAAATACTATGAAAAAGGTGCGCTCTGACCTGTGTGGCTAGGGTGACGGCTTGGGACGTTCTCGCGAACAGGTTCGATTTTTATGCGGTTTGCGATCAAAACAAGGTACAAAGACAAAAACGCATTTAGACGTTTGTTGGATTGAGCATGATGTATCGACTGTTTTTCGCCCTAACTGCCGTGATCTTTATCGCGTTTTCTGTCGCGCCTGTAGATTTGGCTGCGCAGACAAATGATGCAAAACCGAAACCAAAGCCGTTTCCCGAATTTTCGGCGAAGCGTCAAAAACCGCCCAAATCAGGAAGCCGCAAACGCATTACTGTGCAGATCACGCCGCAAGGCCCAAAAGCGGGGGCTATTGTTGGTGGGAGCTCTCAAGGCACGGGCAATTCCAACAAAACGCCTAAATCTGCAAGTTATGGCTGGTTTTGGGACAGCGTTCCGACCGAATTGGCTAAAAGCAGTGGCCGCTATCAACGGGCGCTCAACCGCTTGTCGAACCCACCTGCAGGCAGCGGCGTGCGCGCGCCGCGTTTGCAAACGCTGCATTCCATCAGCCAATCCCACGGTATCGATATTTTAAAGGCGACGATTGGTAAAAACGTCTCGCCTGCTTTGGTGCTTGCGGTCATCGCGGTCGAATCTGCTGGGAAAACCGATGCGGTGAGTTCCGCGGGGGCACAGGGGTTAATGCAATTGATGCCCGCCACAGCGACCCGTTTTGGCGTCAGCGATGCCAGCGTCGCGGCGCAAAACATTTCCGGTGGCGTGGCTTATCTAGATTGGCTCATGGGCGAGTTTTCTAATGATCCCGTCCTCGTGCTGGCGGCCTACAATGCAGGCGAGGGCGCTGTACGCAAGAATAACGGTGTGCCGCCTTATGCGGAAACGCGCGATTATGTGCCGAAGGTACTGGCCGCGTTTCAGGTTGCGCGCGGGCTATGCGTCACGCCACCACAACTGGCTTCGGATGGCTGTGTTTTCAAACAACTTGGCGGTTGAGAGGTAAGGTGCGTGATACCACGCACCCTACAATGTCTTAAACGATCGTTGCTTCTGTCGCAGCGCGAAGCTCGTCTTCGGTGACGCCATCGGCTGTTTCGACGATCTTAAGACCACCTTCAACAACGTCCAGAACACCCATGTTCGTAATAATACGATCCACAACGCCCTTGCCGGTCAGTGGCAATGTGCATTCTTTCAGAACTTTGCTGACGCCATGCTTGTTCGCGTGATCCATCACAACAACAACGCGGCCAACACCAGCAACGAGATCCATCGCGCCGCCCATGCCTTTGACCAGCTTGCCCGGAATCATCCAGTTCGCTAGATCACCGTTTTCAGCAACTTCCATCGCGCCAAGAATCGCCATCGCGATTTTACCGCCACGGATCATGCCAAAGCTCTGTGAGCTGTCAAAGTATGCTGTTTGCGGAAGCTCTGTGATCGTTTGCTTACCCGCATTGATCAGATCGGCGTCGATTTCATCCTCGGTCGGGAAGGGGCCCATGCCAAGCATGCCGTTTTCCGATTGCAGCGTCACTTCAACGCCTTCTGGAATGTAGTTAGAAACCAGCGTCGGGATACCGATGCCAAGGTTCACGTACCAACCGTCTTGCAGTTCTTGTGCGGCGCGTGCCGCCATTTGATTGCGATCCCACATGACTTAAGCCTCCCGCACAGTGCGTTGTTCAATACGTTTTTCGTGGTCACCTTGGATAATGCGGTGCACATAAATGCCCGGAAGGTGGATCATGTCAGGATCTAGCGAGCCTGTCTCGACAATCTCTTCCACTTCAACAATGCACATCTTGCCACACATCGCGGCAGGCGGGTTGAAGTTGCGCGCTGTTTTGCGGAACACAAGGTTTCCGGTCGCATCCGCTTTCCATGCTTTCACGATCGCCAAGTCGGCAAAGATACCTTCTTCCATGATGTATGTCTCACCATTGAAGTCTTTGTGCTCTTTGCCTTCTGCGATCACGGTGCCCACACCTGTTTTGGTGTAAAAGCCTGGAATGCCGGCACCACCAGCGCGCATGCGTTCAGCCAAAGTACCTTGCGGGTTGAATTCCAGCTCTAGTTCTCCAGAAAGATACTGGCGCATGAATTCAGCGTTTTCGCCAACGTAAGATGAGATCATCTTTTTCACTTGCTTGGTCTGAAGCAAGATACCGATGCCGAAGTCATCAACACCTGCATTGTTAGACGCAAACGTCAGATCTTTTGTTCCGGCATCTTTGATCGCATCGAGCAAAAGTTCAGGAATGCCGCATAGACCAAAGCCGCCTGCTGCGATGAGCATGCCATCAAACAGCACGCCCTCCAGCGCTTCGGCAGCACTGCCATAGACTTTTTTCATAATATTTCTCCTGACCCTAAGTAATTTGAACTTTTCTTGCCGAATGGATCGGGGAGAGTCAATCAAATGCAGGTCAATTTAAGCGCAGGAATCGCCTAAAACACCAAAGAATTAAGTGTGATCGCTAACATGTTATCTGATAGGCCACCTTGGAAAAGCAAAGCGTTTTCCAAGGCGCATTTCAGCTGTACCGGCATGCGGTTCGAAAGCTATTCAGCGTCTTTTTCCTTCGCTGGGGCTTTCTTTTTGGGAGCAGCCTTTTTTGCTGTCGTTTTCTTCGCCGCTGGCTTTTTGGCGGCGGCCTTTTTCTTGGGGGCCGCTTTCTTCTTGCCGGTCTTTGCCGCACGTTCAGCGATCAGTTCAACAGCCATTTCCATGGTGACATCTGCAGGTTCAGTGCCCTTTGGAATCGTAGCGTTGATCTTTTCCCACTTCACGTATGGGCCATAGCGACCTTCCATGACGTTCACTGGACCACCATCTGCGGGATGTTCGCCAAGCTCTTTGAGTGGTTTCGCTGCGGTGCCGCCACCACGACGACCGGGATTGGCACGTTTATCTGCGAGCAATTCAACCGCATGGTTCATGCCAATCTCGAACATTTCGGACCAAACCTTCATGTTTACGTAGGTCGGTTTTTCAGCATCCGGCAATTTGTGCATGATGTAGGGGCCAAATCGGCCAAGGTTGGCGCTAATGCGGCCGCCTTCGGGATGATCACCGACGTTGCGGGGCAGGCTAAGCAATTGAACTGCCTGTTCCAGCGTGGTTTCAGCTTTATCCCAGCCGCCATGACGTGCTTGGGGCAGGGAGGTCCGCTTAGGCTTTTTGTTTTCGGGCGTGACTTCGCCGCGCTGAACATAAGGACCGTAGCGGCCAGATTTCAGCCAAATCTCATCACCCTCATCGGTGCCAAGGAGCAATTCTTCACCATCTGCGCCTTCGCCAGCAATCGGGCGTGTATAAGTGCATTCGGGGTAGTTACCACAGCCGACAAACCCGCCAGTGCGAGAAGTTTTAAGATGCAAGCTTCCCTGTCCACATTTGGGGCAAATCCGTGGGTCGGTGCCATCTTCGCGCGGTGGATAAAGCTGCGGGGCAAGCGCATCATCCAGCACATCAAGCACTTCGGAAATGCGCAGCTCTGAGGTTTCAGAGATTGCTGCATGGAAATCGCGCCAGAACTTACTGAGCACTTCTTTATAATCAGCATCGCCAGCGGAAACATCATCGAGCTGGCTCTCAAGGCCAGCTGTGAAATCATATCCGACATACTGGCGGAAAAAGTTCATCAAGAAGATTGTTACGATGCGACCCTTATCCTCTGGGTAGAGGCGATTCTTGTCTTTACGCACATATTCGCGGTCTTGAATCGTCGTAACGATAGAGGCGTATGTCGACGGGCGGCCGATGCCAAGTTCTTCCATACGTTTGACGAGCGTCGCTTCGGTATAGCGGGGCGGCGGCTGCGTGAAATGCTGCTCGGGGCTGATGGAACGTTTCGCCATTGGATCGCCTTGGGCAATCTGCGGCAGGCGCTTGTCGTCATCGTCCACAACAGCGTCATCTCGGCCTTCTTCGTAGACCTTCATGAACCCATCAAACAGCACAACCTGACCTGTCGCGCGGAGCACGACTTGTCCGTCGTCAGAACCAAGGTCTGCCGTCGTACGTTCAAGACGCGCGCTTTCCATTTGGCAGGCAATCGTGCGTTTCCAGATCAAATCATAAAGCTTGCGCTGATCCGGCTCGCTCAATTTCAGGCTCTCGGCATCTTTTGCCAGCACAGTCGGGCGGATACATTCGTGTGCTTCTTGGGCGTTCTTGGCTTTGTTCTTATATTCGCGTGGCGATTTAGGCAGATACGCGTCACCGTAACGATCTTTAATCGCATCGCGTGTTTCGGTGATTGCTTCGGGTGCCATATCGATGCCGTCGGTCCGCATATATGTAATGTGACCGGCTTCGTACAAACGTTGTGCGATGTTCATCGTCTGGCGCGCACCAAAGCCAAACTTGCGGCTGGCTTCTTGCTGGAGCGTTGATGTCATGAACGGAGCGGATGGATTGCGCGCGGCTGGTTTCGCTTCAACCGAAACCGCCCTCAGATCGCGTGATGTCACCGCCTGAACCGCTAATTCGGCCGCCGTTTCATTCGCAAGGTCGTATTTGTCGAGCTTCTTGCCGCCCATGACTGTGAGGCGTGCTTCGAATTCTTGACCGCGCGGCGTAGCAAGCAAGGCTTTCACGGACCAATATTCGCGGGCATTAAAGGCCTCAATCTCTGTCTCACGCTCAACGATAATGCGCAGGCAGACTGATTGCACACGGCCCGCAGAACGTGCGCCCGGTAATTTGCGCCACAGAACAGGAGACAGGTTAAAGCCCACGAGATAATCTAGCGCACGGCGGGCAAGATAAGCTTCGACCAGTGGCTGATCGACCTGACGCGGATTTTTCATCGCTTCGGTCACAGCGGCCTTGGTGATCGCGTTAAATACCACACGGCTGACTGGCGTATCTTTCTTGATCGAGCGGCGCTTCGTCAGGGCCTCTTGCAAATGCCAACTAATCGCTTCTCCCTCGCGATCAGGGTCGGTCGCGAGAATGAGTTCGTTGTCGTCTTTGAGGGCGTCTGCGATGGCTTTGACGTGCTTTTTGCTGTCGTTGCCGATCTCCCATTTCATCTCGAAATCTTGTTCGGTATCAACGGAACCGTCTTTTGGCGGCAGGTCGCGAACATGTCCGTATGAGGCCAATACAGTATAGTTGGGCCCCAAATATTTGTTGATTGTCTTGGCTTTAGCTGGGGATTCGACAACAACAACAGGCATATATTTTCCTTACGACTCGTCTCGAGAATTTCGGCTCTTATGGGTCCGTTACATGTGTGGTGAAAGCCCATAATGTCAATTAGGCACGATAAAAGGGTAAATTTGGCGGGGAAAATTGGCACCACGCTCGCTTATTCGGCTAAGGTGGGGCGATTGCAAAGCTATAAGGGAAGGTGAACGCAATGCGGTTTTTGATCTATGCATTGATAGCTCTATGTTTGAGCGGACCGGCGACGGCGGACTTTTATGAACCTGCGCGTGGGACGAGCGAGCGTAAAGCAATGTTGGATGCATTGCGGGCGCATGCTGAGGAACAGCTCGGCGATCCGGTGGAATTCGTGGTCTATGATCTGCGCATCAGCGGAAAGATGGGCTTTGCCGCAGTGTATGCGCAACGTCCGGGCGGAGGAGAAATCGACCTTTACAGCACGCCAGGCTATAGCGAAGGCGCGCTTGACCCAGACTCCATGGATGGCACGAGTATGCAGGCCTTGTTGCGCCTGTCGGGAGAGACTTGGGTTGCGGTTCATTGGGCGATTGGTCCAACAGATGTTTGGTTTGCTTATGGCCCGTTTTGTCGCCGATACCGCGCTGTGATAAGCGATTATTGTGAAGGCGTGAATTGATCCGCAAGCCTAAGCGCGGCTAATCAATCCTCCGGGCGCGCGGCGAATGTGACCCCGTATTTCGAGATCGGTTAAGATGGGGATGGTCGAACTGGCTTGCGCACCAATATCTCTGAGCAACTGATCCTCAGCCATTGGGCTGGGGCCGAGGCGGTCTAGAATCCTTTGATGCAGTGCATTGGTGTCTTGCAGGTTGGTTTTGGGTTTCGGCGTTTGTGTCAATGGGAGC
>NZ_JBDWVM010000247.1:0-3776 GCF_039984035.1 Planktotalea sp.
CGTCTCCACTGCGGAAGGTAGCGAAGCTGCGCTAGCTGCAATCGAAGGTTTGATCCAAACATCGATCGACTCTGCAGCGGCATTGGGTTCGGCGGGTAGCCGTATCGAAACTCAGTCTAACTTTGTCAGCGCTTTGACCGATAACCTGAAGTCGGGCATCGGTGCGTTGGTGGACGCCGACATGGAAGCCACCTCGGCAAAACTTCAAGCGCTGCAAACACAACAGCAGTTGGGTGTTCAGTCGTTGTCTATTGCCAATCAGGCACCACAGACCATCCTGTCGCTCTTCCGTTAAGCGATATCTCAGGGGCGCGGCACGTCGCGCCCCTGAACCTTTTCACCAGTACCAAATAAAGGTTATATCGTGAACGCATACGCACAGGCCCAAAGCGCATACGCGCCCGCAGCGGCCCCGACCAGAACGGCACGCAGTGCAGAATACGAAGTCATCGCAAGAATATCTCATCGCCTGAAAAAAGCGATAAAATCCAATAAATATCCAGCATTGGCTGAGGCGTTATACGAAAATGACAAACTTTGGAAAACACTCGCAATTGATGTGATGGATGACGGTAACCTACTGCCCGACGAATTGCGCGCCAATATCCTCTATCTGGCTGAGTTCACACGCCTACACACTCAAAAAGTACTTCGTAAAGAAGAATCCGCCATACCGCTTCTCGAAATAAATGCAACAATTTTAGGCGGCTTGCGCCCAGCGGGAGAGACAAAATGACCGGTCTGGTTTTAAAACTTAGCCCCAAAGAGCGCGTATTGATCAATGGCGTTGTAATCGAAAATGGAGATCGCCGCAGCCGCCTCGCTATCATGACGCCCGGTGCAAACATTCTTCGTCTACGCGATGCTATCCATCCCGAAGACGCAAAAACCCCAGTTAAACGTGCCTGCTTTGCGATGCAACTTGTCCTATCCGGGGACAAGGATCCAGATGACGCGCATTTGCAGCTTCTGAGGCAGATAGAAGAGCTAAGTCAAGTGTTTACTGATACAGATAGCCGTAACGTATTAGCGGAAGCGACGCGCGGCCTCGTAGAAAAACAACACTATAAGTCACTCAAAGCACTCCGTGCACTACTACCCCGTGAAGAACGAATTTTAGCAACAAGAATGAACTGAAATTCAGGCGTGCAAATGTCATTTGCACGCCTATTTTCTTTAGACCTTCAAAGGCGTACCGCCTCTTTCCCACAACAGTGGATGAAAAACCTCATCAACCGGTGTCTCTGCAACGTGGTTTATATAGTTAGACATCGTTTTTTGAGCCAACCCTAAAATGACGTCAAGCACAGCTCGATGACTATAACCCGCATCAAAAAATACCTGCATTTGACCCTGCGAAACATTACCTCGCTCGCGAACCATTTGCACCGTAAAGGTGCGCAGTGCTTCGAGCTTCGCGTTCGGCAAGGGTGTTTCATTCCGAAGCGCTTCTGTAATCTCATCAGAGACCTTCATCATTTTGGCAATGCCCGTGTGCGCTGGAACGCAGTAGTGGCACCCATGTTCAACGTTGATAGACTGCCAAACTACGGTTAGCTCATCAGCGTCAAAATCGGTTTCGGTGAACAGTTTGTGAAGCAATTGGTAGGCTTCATAAGACTGAGGGCTCTCAGCCAGGACTTTATGCAGTCCAGGCAAGCGCCCAAATGCTTTTTGCGAGTTCTCGAGCAGTGCTTTGGAACCTTCGGGAGCAGATTCCATATCGTGTGCGGGGAATGCCATATCTTACTTTCCTAATAAATTTCCGTTCTAGGATTAACTAGGGTTTATTGAGCGATCACTCAAGTATATATTTGAGCGATCAATCAAATATTGGTGACCCAATGCCTCGCAAACCTAACTACAACCGTGACGACCTGATCGAGCGCGCCCGCGATTTGTTTTGGCGACAAGGCTGGGCCGGGACATCATTAAAAAATCTAGAAGCAGAGTTGAACATGAAACCCGGAAGCTTTTACGCAGCGTTTGGGTCAAAGGATGCACTGTTTGCGCTCGCATTAGAAAAATACGCATCGGACGGTGCGAACCGACTTCGCCAACTGAAAGAAAGGCATGGGCCACTTTGTGCGTTGCAACGCTTTCCAGCAATGGTCGTGAATAATCCTGAGTCACCAGCCAAGGCGTGTATGTTGTCCAGAACGCTTCTCGAACTACAGGCAAGCGAGCATCCATTGGCCGAACTTGCAAACCAACACCTTCTCAAAATGGAGGCTCAGTTTTGTGAATTATTCACTCATGCACAGGCACTAGAGGAGATCAGCACGAAACACCGTCCCGATGTGCTAGCCCGTAGATATCAGTCAGATCTTCTAGGGTTGAGGGTCTCGGCAGAACGCAACGATGTTGATGCGGGCGCTATCGCGGCCGAAATTGCCCATGATCTAAGCGCGCTTTGAGCGCTAACGCCAGATCCTCTTTGGTGTGACATTCGAAGGCACCCGTGCCATCATATTTATTACTGAATGATCCGTATCTTCAATCACCAAGCCCAATGGAGCGCGCGACAATGACAGAAAAGCTGACCCACGTTCTTAAACTGATCGATGACGCAAATCGCGCAGATCCGACGATCCATATTGACGACGAAGGCGTTCCGCATCCCGAGGCCTATCTTTACGGTCAGCGCATGTCCTCAGAGTTAGACCGCCTGTGTGGTAATACGGCAAGCGACGTTTTGCGGATCGCGGCACGCGGCCAACACATCGAACGCTGGCAGATAAAGCGCGCGCAATACCCGGAGGGACGAACGGGCTATTTAACATGGCGCCGCGACCAAGCCCAAGCACATGGCGACCGGTTAGCAGGCTTTATGCAAGACGCAAACTATACCCCCGAAGACTGCGAGCGTGTCCGTATTTTGTTACGCAAAGAAGGTTTAAAACGAGACGCCGAAGTACAACAGTTAGAAGACATCATCTGCTTCACCTTCATCAAGTGGTACTTCAAACCGTTTGCCGAAAAGCACCCCGATGAAAAAGTGTTGGACATCGTAGCCAAAACAGCTCGGAAAATGTCGACCGACGCACGCACCCGGGCTCTCGCCGAGTTTGATTTGCCTGACGCATTGCGAGACGTGATGAGCGCCGCCGCGTGACACATCGAAAGCGTCCGTACATCGCATTCTAGGCGCCTAGCTCACATGAGGTAGCTTAGTTCATCGAAAAACGCGAATACACTACGACAAACGTGCAAGTTCTGTATCTAACCGCCTTGATGCCGCCCCCGGCCTGCTGCCCCAGACTGTGATCCACCGATAAAATATGGGCGTGAGAAACAGCGTAAACACAGTGGCAAACCCAAGGCCACCGACAATGACCCAGCCAACTTCCATACGCGCTTCGGCGCCTGCACCAGACGTCAAAACCAACGGCAATCCACCCAGAACCGTGGACACCATCGTCATCATCACGGGCCGAATGCGCAGGCGCATCGCGCTTCGGATTGCGGTATCAATGTCGTGCCCGGCTTCGCGCAGTTGGTTGGCAAATTCAACGATGAGAATGCCGTTTTTTGCCATGACCCCGATCAACATCACCAGCCCGATCTGGCTATAATAATTCAATGACCCGCCGCTAACCGAAATCGCCAGAAGCGCCGCAGCGAGACCAAAAGGCACCGTCATCATGATAACCAGCGCGCTGGAAAAGCTCTCAAATTGGGCAGCCAGCACCAAAAGCACCACGACCAGCGCAATTCCGAAGACCAAAAACACCGACTGAGTGCTGTCGTTCAGGGTCGCGGCTTCGCCTGTAAAC
>NZ_JBDWVM010000248.1:0-9214 GCF_039984035.1 Planktotalea sp.
TGGTAACCTAGGGGAATCCAGAATAAAAAGCTAGCGTTAGGCGGTGTTCGGCCTAATTCACAACGCGCAACTGTTGCCTCGGAGCCGCGGTGCCCGAAAGGAGCGCATCGTAGGGGTCTTCGTCAGAGAGCATCATATCGACCACATGGCGCATCAATTGACGTCGCCCGCGCGCGGAATAAAAGCCGCCCGGAATTTGGCTCGTCTCTAATAAATAGCGACGATAATCCTTGTACGCGCGGTTGTCTGGACGCTCTGCAGCTTCAAAGAATTGTGCGAGCGGTTGGGCCGAGACGAATTCAGGTTTGGAATAAACCGCGTTTCCAAAGGTTTTTAATGGAATGCCGCGCCAGAGCACTTGCTGACCAGCGGTTGAGTTCACGGTGATGGCGGTGCGCGCGTCATTCAACAGGCGGGCGAGTTTGCCGCCGCGCACATAGTGCACACGTTTTTCAACGCCGTATTTTTGGGCCATTTCCTTGAGGGATTTGCGCACGGGCACGCGGCCATCCTCAAGCGGGTGAGCTTTGAAAACCAAATGATGGTGTTGCGGAGCGCCTTTTGCGAACTCACGGATCGCGAGATCGAGGAAATCTGTCATCGTCTCAAATAGGGAATGCATCTGGAACGAGCTGTCGTGCTCGAGTTGAAGCAGTGCCAAGTGGAACGGAAATCCTCCGTTTCGAATGCGCCATGTCGCGATGCGGCGTTCGATGCCTTGCCATGGCATCAGAAGCAAACGTTTGAGGTATAAGAAGAATTCTTTGACCACTGGCAGATCGCGATGCGAGCGAATGTGGCGGTAGTCGCCATTTCGGAACATGACGAACCAATGGTAAAGCGCCCCGTAAAAGACGTGCTGGCGCATATCGCCCCAATGGCTCGGAGGCATGGGCGCTTCCAAATCAGAGCGCTCTAGCGCGGTCTGCATTTCAGAGACCGTCGTGTTCATCAGGCGCGAATTGCCGTTGGAGCCGCCACGCTCATAAGTAACCCAGAAGGGGCGAATGTAGCCTTCTTCAAAAACATGAACCCGCAAGCCCATTTCTTTGGCGCGGGCTACGGCCGTGGCGTGAACGGGGCGAGTGTCGCCATAAAGAACAATGTCTGTGACGTTTTTCTCAGCGATGAGGTTCTGAAACGCGTCGTCCCAACCATCAAGCGTTCCGCGATAGGGAAGATAGGTCGAGGGTTGAAACCAAAACGCGCGATCACCGGCGTTAAATCCGACACGCCAAACAGTGGCGCCTGCACGTTGCAACATACGACCCAATCTATGAAAGAAGGGGCCGTGCGGTCCTTGAAGGAACAAAAAAACAGGTTTTTTCGCCGTTGCGGTGGTCATAACATTCGGTCTACTCATTCACGTGCAAACGGCATAGCGGGAATATTGGGTTAAATTAAGGCGTTGCACGCGTTTTTCTCAATATCGCATCTTAATCTGGCGGGAGACGCATCATGTTCACAGGTATCATAACTGATATTGGCGAAGTTGTTGAAACGGAAAAGCGTGGCGATCTGCGAGCTCGTATTAAAACAGGCTATGCCACGTCTGGCATTGATATTGGCGCATCTATTGCCTGTGATGGCGTTTGCCTCACAGTGATTGAATTGGGTGCCGATTGGTTTGATGTTGAAATTAGTGCGGAAACTGTGAACCTGACGAACATCGGCTCCAACCATTGGCCTGTTGGTCGGCGGCTCAATTTAGAGCGCGCGTTGAAAGTCGGCGATGAGCTGGGCGGGCACATTGTTTCGGGTCACGTGGACGGCGTTGCCGAGATTATTGCTATGGCGGATGAAGGCGATAGCACACGTGTGACGCTGCGCGCACCGGAAAGCTTGGCCAAATTCGTCGCGCCAAAAGGCTCCGTTGCCTTGAACGGAACATCGCTCACGGTGAACGAAGTCAATGGGACGGATTTTGGTATCAACTTCATTCCGCACACAAAGACTGCGACGACATGGGGCGATGCGAAGGTCGGTGATAAGATCAATTTGGAAATCGATACGCTGGCCCGTTATGTCGCGCGCCTGCAAGACTGGGCGTAACGCGCGACAGAGTCTTTAAAGCTGACTTGTTCGGGGTGGCGGGTATTTCGGTGATGAAAATTCTCGCTAAAGAGAGGTTTGCTTCAAACGCCTTACCAAAAATCGCTTCTTAAAACTTGTTTTGCAGAGATTTTGAAAAAACGATGAGTTTGAAGTTTTGGCAAATAAATGAACCTTTAAGCGCTTCAAAACGTTTCTATGACTGGCCCCCCCTTGCAGCCCCCTAAGGGCAGCACTAAGACTCTTTTAGTGCTTCGTATGTTAAGCACCCACAGCAGCGAGTAGGCAGGCGAGATATGAAAGACCCAATTGATACGTATATGAACACGCTGGTTCCGATGGTGGTTGAGCAAACCAGCCGCGGCGAACGCGCTTACGACATTTTCTCGCGCCTGTTGAAAGAGCGCATTATTTTCCTCAACGGTCCTGTGCATGATGGTATGTCCAGCCTGATCGTTGCCCAGCTTTTGCACCTTGAGGCGGAAAACCCCTCAAAAGAAATCAGCATGTATATCAACAGCCCCGGCGGCGTTGTGACCTCTGGTCTGTCGATCTACGACACGATGCAATACATCCGCCCGAAGGTGTCTACACTGGTGATCGGCCAAGCGGCGTCTATGGGCTCGCTTCTGCTCACAGCTGGCGAAAAAGACATGCGTTTCTCCCTGCCAAACAGCCGCGTTATGGTGCACCAGCCCTCTGGTGGTTATCAGGGCCAAGCGACGGACATTATGATTCACGCGCAGGAAACGCAGAAACTGAAAACCCGTTTGAACGAAATCTACGTTCAGCACACAGGTCAGACCTTGAAAAAGGTTGAAGCCGCGCTTGAGCGTGACAACTTTATGTCACCTGAAGAAGCAAAAGACTTTGGTTTGATTGATGAAATCCTCGCCACACGTCCAAAAGGTGCTGACGAAGAGAGCTAAACTATTCTCGCGCACGCTTGAACAGGCGTGCGCGATTTTTGCGATTGTGGCTGTGGGATTGCTCCCATAAACTGCTACGAAATGGATGTGGTGAAACGCACTGCATCAATGACGAAAAAGGGCTGCGGCCTGAAAGGTGATCTATGGCGAGCAACTCCAGCGGCGACAGCAAAAACACGCTCTATTGTAGCTTCTGCGGCAAGAGCCAACATGAAGTGCGCAAACTGATCGCTGGGCCGACGGTTTTCATCTGTGATGAATGCGTCGAGTTGTGCATGGATATCATCCGTGAAGAAACCAAAAGCGCAGGTTTGAAGAGTTCCGAAGGCGTGCCAACGCCGAAAGACATCTGCCAAGTGCTCGACGATTATGTGATTGGTCAGGCAACTGCGAAACGGGTTCTATCTGTTGCGGTTCACAATCACTACAAACGTCTGAATCATTCACAAAAGTCCGGCGAAATCGAATTGGCGAAGTCCAACATCCTGCTGATGGGACCGACGGGTTGTGGTAAAACACTGCTCGCGCAAACCCTCGCACGTATCTTGGATGTGCCGTTCACCATGGCGGATGCGACGACATTGACCGAAGCGGGTTATGTTGGTGAAGACGTTGAAAACATTATTCTAAAGCTGCTTCAGGCCTCTGAATATAATGTTGAGAAGGCGCAGCGCGGCATCGTTTATATCGACGAAGTTGATAAAATCACGCGCAAGTCTGAAAACCCATCCATCACACGCGATGTATCGGGTGAGGGCGTTCAGCAAGCCTTGCTCAAGTTGATGGAAGGCACCGTCGCTTCCGTTCCACCACAAGGTGGTCGTAAGCACCCACAGCAAGAATTCTTGCAAGTGGACACAACGAACATTCTGTTCATTTGTGGCGGCGCGTTTGCGGGTCTGGATAAGATCATCGCAGCACGTGGCAAAGGTTCTGCAATGGGCTTTGGCGCAGATGTACGGGACAATGATGATCGCGGTATTGGTGAAATCTTTACCGACCTAGAGCCAGAAGATCTGCTGCGCTTTGGCTTGATCCCTGAATTTGTGGGCCGTTTGCCAGTTCTGGCAACTTTGGAAGATCTGGACGAGGACGCACTGGTTATCATCCTGACGCAACCAAAGAACGCCCTGATCAAGCAATACCAACGCCTGTTCGAGCTTGAGAATACACAGCTGACCTTCACCGACGAAGCGCTGAGTGCCATCGCGAAACGCGCGATTGAGCGTAAAACAGGTGCACGTGGTCTGCGGTCCATTCTTGAGGACATCTTGCTCGACACGATGTTCGACTTGCCTGGCATGGACAGCGTCACAGAAGTGGTCGTGAATGAAGAAGCGGTAACATCAGATGCTGCGCCTTTGATGATCCACGGCGAAGCGGAAAAAGAACCAGCAACGGCGGGATAGGCCTGCCTGACTGAGAGTTTATATCAAAGGCGGGCAATTTGCCTGCCTTTGTGCGTCTATACGGGCCTAGACCTTGCCGCTGCAATCGGGCATATCTGGGCAAACATAAGCGGAGTTCCCGATGGGCATTGTCAGTAAAATCCTGCGCGTTTTCACTTGGTGGAATGGTCAAACATTGAACACCCAATTGTTCACATGGCGTAAGGGCATTCGTGTCGGCGAAGATGAACTTGGCAACGTGTATTACAAAAACTCCGATGCCACGCGTCGCTGGGTGATTTACAATGGTGAAATCGAAGCGAGCAAAATCAGCCCTGATTGGCATGGTTGGATTCATTTCACATGGGACGAGCCACCAACCGACAAACCTTTGGCCCATAAATCATGGGAAAAGCCACATCAAGAAAACCTGACGGGAAGTGCGTTAGCTTATGCGCCTGCGGGCTCGATGCGCCACGCGAAACCAGCAGATCGCGGCGATTATGAAGCTTGGGTTCCTGAGTAGGGGCGCTACGGATCGTTAGGTAGACAGTCATGTCACACAATAAAACAGAAGTTTTGGTCGGCGGCGGCGTGCTCGCTGTTGCGCTGGGTTTCTTGGTGTATGCCGCGCAAATCACAGGTGTGAATGTCTCGTCGTCCACATATCCCCTAACTGCGAGCTTCCGGTCGCTTGAGGGTGTGAATGTGGGGACCGACGTGCGATTGGCTGGCGTGAAAATCGGCTCCGTTGAAGGCGTCGAGTTGAACAGTGAAACGTTTCGCGCGGATATGATGATCAATATCGCCAACGGTGTCGAAATTCCCGACGATAGTGCTATCACGATTGCCTCTGAGGGTCTTCTCGGTGGCAATTTCGTAGAAATCGTTCCGGGTGGTTCGCCCTTCATGTTGGAGCCAGAGTCTGAAATCGAAGACACGCAAAGTGCTGTTAGCCTCATTTCACTGCTCTTGAAATTTGTGTCAGGATCAGGTGAATGAAGCGGTTTTTGTGCGTATTTTCAGCATGTTGTGCTCTTGCGAGCGGCGCGCATGCGCAGCAGGCCGTGTCATCAGGTACTGGTGCAGAGCTTCGCGTTCTCGACAAGGTCAGCGGGCAAAGCTCCAACTATGATCTTGCCAGTGGGCGCGCGATCGAAATTGGCCAACTTACCGTGGCGCTGCGCGCGTGTCGGTATCCAGCAGGTGCCCCTGCGAACGATGCTTTCGCGTATTTGGATGTTATTGAAACGAAAACGGCTGAGATCGTTTTCGGTGGATGGATGATCGCGTCTTCGCCCGCTTTGAACGCGATGGAACATTCGCGCTACGATGTTTGGGTTCTGCGCTGTAAAACGTCCTGAACCGAGGGTAGCGCGCGTGCCGTGAATTCCGCGTCACTTTGCAGCGCATTGTGTAAAAGCGCCTGATAGCGCGCGCGCGGAATTTCTATCGCCCCAAGCGACGCCAAATGATCCGTTAAGAACTGTGTGTCAAACAGTGTGAAGCCCGAGTTCTTCAAATGCGTCGTTAGGTAAGCTAGCGCCAGTTTTGACGCATCACGTCGCCGTGAAAACATGCTTTCACCAAAAAACGCCGTGCCAGACACAACGCCGTAAACACCGCCGACAAGTTCATCTTTATCCCATATCTCAATAGAATGAGCGTCCCCAGAGCGATGTAAGCTGCTGTAAAGGCGCGCAATATCGTGACTAATCCACGTATCTTCACGATCTGCGCAGGCGTCGACAACCTCTTCAAAATCGGTGTTGATGCGCACGTCCCATGGATGTTTTCGTATGAGTTTCGCGAGCGAGCGGGAAATGTGGAACGCATCGAGAGGGAAAATACCTCTGCGGCGCGGGTCGACCCAGAACAGCTCCGGATCATCCCGAGACTCGGCCATTGGAAAAATGCCTGCCTGATAGGCATGCAATAGCATTTGAGCTGTAAGAAGAGGTGGATCGTCACGCATAAAGAAAACGTATCTTAGAACCTGCGTGACGAGCAACCATTGCCTGATTTAGGCGCCGAACTTTGTCTCGAGCCAATGTTCGAGCCAGTGAATATTATACTCACCAGAAAGCACGTCAGGCTCTTCAAGAAGGGCGTGGAAGAGTGGGATTGACGTATCAATACCGTCGACGATCAATTCACCCAAAGCGCGGTGCAGACGTGCCAAAGCCTCGTTGCGATCACGACCGTGAACGATCAACTTTCCGATCAAACTGTCGTAGTATGGTGGAATAGAATATCCGGCATAGAGCGCGCTATCCATACGAACGCCAAGGCCGCCAGGTGCATGATATTGCGTCACTTTTCCAGGGCAGGGCGTGAAGTTAGGGATTTTCTCCGCGTTGATCCGAACTTCGATAGAGTGGCCGTTGATTTCCAGATCCTCCTGAACAAAGGACATATCCATTCCTGCAGCCACTTGGATCTGCTCGCGCACGAGATCCACACCAAAGATGCTCTCAGTTACGGGGTGTTCGACCTGCAAACGCGTGTTCATTTCGATGAAATAGAACTCGCCATTCTCATAGAGGAACTCGATCGTGCCAGCGCCGATATAATCGATCTTCGCGACAGCGTCCGCGCAGGTTTTACCAATCGCGGCACGTTCTTCGGGGCTGATCGATGGGCCGGGCGCCTCTTCAAACACTTTCTGGTGGCGACGCTGCAGTGAGCAATCACGCTCGCCCAGATGGACAGCTTTCCCTTTACCGTCGCCGAAGACTTGGATTTCGATGTGGCGCGGCGTTGTCAGATATTTTTCAATATAGACTTCGTCGTTTCCGAAGTTTGATTTGCCTTCTGCGCGCGCGGTCATAAAGGCGCTTTCCATGTCGGCTGCGGTTTGCGCAACTTTCATGCCGCGACCACCGCCACCTGCAGTGGCTTTGACTATGACCGGATAACCGATCTCTTCGCCAATGCGCTTTGCTTCTTCAAGCGTCGGAACACCACCAGCAGAGCCCGGAACGCATGGCACGCCAAGCGCCTTCATTGTGTCTTTCGCCGTGATCTTGTCGCCCATGACGCGGATATGTTCCGCTGTCGGGCCAATGAAGGTCAGCTGATGGTCTTCGATGATTTGCACAAAATTCGCATTTTCGGACAAGAAACCATAGCCCGGGTGGATCGCCTGCGCGCCGGTGATTTCGCATGCTGCGATGATTGAAGGGATCGACAGATAGCTGTCTGTGCCGGGCGCAGGACCGATGCAAACGGATTCATCTGCCATGCGCACATGCATGGCATCGGCGTCAGCAGTCGAGTGAACTGCAACCGAGGCGATGCCCATTTCGCGGCAAGCGCGGATGACGCGTAGCGCGATTTCACCGCGGTTCGCAATTAGGATTTTATCAAACATGTCAGCGCCTTATTCGATAACGACGAGCGGTGCGCCAAACTCTACTGTTGATCCATCTTCAACGAGGATGCGCGTGACCTTGCCCGCACGAGGTGCTGGGATGTGGTTCATCGTTTTCATCGCTTCGACGATCAACAATGTGTCGCCTTCGGATACGGTTGCGCCGACGCTGACAAAAGAAGGGGAGCCAGGCTCAGCTTGGAGATATACCGTGCCGACCATTGGCGATGTTACTGCGCCGGGCAAATCAGCAGGGTCGTCAGAAACAGGAGCAGGGGCTGCAGCAGGTGCCGCTGCCGCTGTTGGCGCGGCTGCGACGGGCGCGGCCACTTGGACAGGCGCTACATTAACTTGGGGTGCTGCGCGGCTCACACGAACATTCAGGCTGTCGTCCTCTGCATAGGCGCGTTTCACCTGAAGCTCGGTCAGATCATTCTCACGCAGCAATTCGGCCAATGCCTGAATAAATGCAACATCGGCCTCGTGTGATTTGTTGGTCATGCTATCTCTCAATGTTCTGGTACTGTGCGCGATTGGATCGCCGCTCTGATATCCAGCCGCTTATACGGTAAGATTTCATGCGTGAAAAGATACCGGATCACTGGCTAATTTCTTGATATTATTTGCATAATGGAGATAAAATCGACAAAATATGACTTAAGGTCATTTTATATCGGTTTTACTGGATCGGCTCGGTAATTTAGTTGCGCGACCAATGTAAAAGGCCCCTTCGATCAATCGAGGAGGCCCCTTCATTCGCGTTGCTGCACGCAGTTTAAACGTTTGCGCGATTCTCGATCAGATCGTCGACCACAGATGGATCAGCAAGCGTGGACGTATCGCCAAGAGTGCCAGTGTCGTTCTCTGCAATCTTACGCAGGATACGGCGCATGATCTTACCAGAGCGCGTTTTCGGCAGGCCTGGGGCCCATTGGATCACGTCAGGCGATGCAATCGGGCCGATCTCGGTACGGACCCATGTACGCAGCTCTTTGAGCAAGTCATCTGACGGCTCTTCGCCGTTCATCAATGTGACATAGCAATAGATGCCTTGGCCTTTGATTTCATGGGGGTAACCCACAACGGCAGCTTCCGCGACTTTCTCATGCGCGACAAGCGCGCTTTCGACTTCTGCGGTGCCCATGCGGTGACCAGAGACGTTGATCACATCATCGACGCGGCCTGTGATCCAATAATCGCCATCTTCATCGCGCTTGGCCCCGTCACCGGTAAAGTAGTAGCCTTTGTAGTCAGAGAAATATGTCTTCTCGAAACGCTCATGATCACCAAAGACCGTGCGCATTTGACCGGGCCAGCTGTCTTTGATGCACAGAACGCCCTCAGCTGGGTTGCCTTTGATTTCGACGCCGGACGTTGGGTCGAGGATCACAGGCTCAATGCCAAAAAACGGCTTCATCGCAGAGCCTGGCTTCATCGCATGTGCGCCAGGGAGCGGTGTCATCAAGTGACCA
>NZ_JBDWVM010000249.1:0-12039 GCF_039984035.1 Planktotalea sp.
CTCAGAACGACCGCCGTGGGCATCGCCACGACAAGGCCGACGGCAGTTGTGAGCAAGGCGACCCAAATGCCGCCCGCAAGGATTGAAGGATCAACCTGAGCACCCGCCTGCTGCAGGGATTGAAACGCAGATATCATCCCAAGCACTGTGCCAAACAGGCCCATCAGTGGTGCAAGTTGCGCCACGGTATCCAGAAAACGTAGGCCTTTTTCGAGCTTTGCAAATTGCGTTTCGGCCTCAGCTTCGAGCCGTGCCGCGCTTGGGGTTTGATGCGCGTCAAAGGCCATTTGTACCACAGGGGCGAGGTAGCTCGTCGAGTGTCCCAAGGCGTTGAGAGCATGTATGCGATCACCGGTGTCCCATGCGTCTAACGCTTCGGATAGGGCGCGATGACGTCCGACGCCGGAGACGGAAAACTGCCATGCTTTATAGAGGACAACCGCCAATGTGATGATTGAGACGGCAAGCAGGATCAAAACGACGGGGCCACCCAGATCATAGATGCGTTGCAGGGTGTCGAGGGCGAAATTCATTAGCCTATGACCTCAATATTGGTGCGGGAGGATGGCAACAATGCATCGCCGCATGACGCGTTATCCGCAGTGCCACCAGCGCAGTTTTGAACGCCATTGATCAAGATGCGCCCGATGTTGTCACAGGCGAGATTGGGAACGGCGAACTGGCGCACGCGCGGTCTGGCGGTGGGTAGGGCGCCAAAATCAAAGAGCGTGAGGCGATCAACTTTGCCCGCTGCATCAAAGAGCACCGTTTCTACGACGAGACTGTCAAGCGTGTGTTCCATGCCGTTGGTAATGAAGAAACTGAGCGTGCAGGCTTGCGGCGCGCTATCAGCGACGGGGTCGGCCGCGTTAAGCTCGACAGATATCTTACCTGTTAGGTCGATGTCTTGTGCCAGGGCGGTATTGGGCGCCACGAGGCTCGCGAGCAATGCGCATAGTTTGATAGGTGATGTGAGGTGCATGTGCAGTGCCTTTAAAACATCGAATTTCTGTTTTGGCTCTGCGGAATCGGCAACGACAGCATGGCTGGGTTTTTCATATTCTTATTGTTGTAGAACGTAACTGTCAAAGTCTTAGTTTTTTACTCAGAATAAAGAGCGCCACTGAAGCCGCACCCCGGGGGAACAGAGATACAAGCTTCGCGGCACTCTTTAATCGTTTCCGAGCCAGCGGCGGCAAAGCTGTGCATATGCACTAAAGAGCAGCAGGCCGACTCGAAACTTTGTAATTGGGAATCTGGCGCAGCACATCGGGTGTGACTTGCTTGATTTATCTTTTCTTACTATTTTAGTCAGATAACGCAAGAGCGATTTGTGTACTTGATAGAATTTTTGTCACTCTAGGTTTTAGGCAGTACCCGATTGCACAAACCGCAGGCGATTAAAGAATGGATCGCTCAGCGTCATGCAAAGCCCGAAAGGTTCGTTGACCAATCCCGGACGATTATTCGGATAGGGTTTTGCAATGATCTCGCTGTGCCAATCCGTTAGGTTTGGCAGCCAGATCATCACCATGCCACCAGGGGCACAATCGCCATAATGCTCGCTCAGATGCAACGAGAACTGACCGAGGTGTAGCCCGAGATAGAGTGGTGCATCTGGCGATGTGCGGTGTTCAAAATCAATCGTGAACCCAAGCCAATCCACATAGAAGGCCTTGGCTAACTCTTCATTGAAACTCCTGAAAACGCTTGCCGATCGGAATGGGGTTGTGGGGTTCATGGGCGCGCTTCTGCTTTGAAAGATTGGATAGCGTTGAAGCCTTCAAAACTTGGATGCCCCATATGCAGTTTTCCGGTTTGGCCTGCGTTCTTGTGAGCATCGCGGAATTGCGCAGAGCGGGTCCAATCGCGGAAGGTTTGCTCGTTCTCCCAAACAGTGTGGGAGGCATAGAGGATCACGCCGTCGGTTTCTGGGCCTTTCAACATGTCAAAGGACACGAACCCCTTCATCTGGTCTAGATGGCTTTCCCGGTTAAGCCAAAGGACTTCAAAATCGGCTGCGTTTTCCAGAGCAACGCTAAAACGGTTCATGGCGATATACATAGGGTTCTTTCTATCGTTTCGTGTGTTCAGGTTTGTGCGACATGGGGCAAAACAAAGGGTGTTCCATCGCTCGGCGCGCATCCGACGCGCAAAGTGCAGCCATAAGCGCGCGAGAGAATGTCGTCGGTCATCACATCGCGTGTCCCGCCTTGGGAGATGACCTTGCCCTCGGCCACGACGGCGATTGAATCGGCGAACATGGCTGTCAGATTTAGGTCGTGCATGACGGCGATCACGCCGCCACCCGCCTGTGCAAACTTTTGGGCAAGGCGCATGACCTGCAATTGATGCGCGATGTCGAGGCTTGCGACAGGTTCATCAAGCAAGAGCCAGCGCGGCGCGTTGTTTACCACAGGTTCCCAGACTTGCGCCAAGACGCGGGCAAGGTGGGCGCGCTGTTGCTCGCCACCTGACAGTTCTTGCAGATTGCGATGCGCATAATGGGCCAGACCGACTTTGCGCAGCGCTTGCATAGGAAGATCATCATGCTGGCCTGACGTGCCTGCGCGCAGACCAATTTGCACAACTTCGATCACCGTAAAGGGAAAGGCGATCACATTGCTTTGTGCGAGAACAGCGCGCTGCGCCGCTTGATCCCAGGGCGTTAGTTCGGCGATGTCAGTTCCATTGATCTTAATACTCCCGTCGTAGGCAAGGTCATTGCAGAGGGATTTGAGCAACGTTGTTTTACCTGATCCGTTAGGTCCAACAATCGCGGTTAGCTCGCCGGCGCTTGCAACAAAGTCTGCACCACACAAGATTTCGGTGCGTCCGATGGAAACGGCGATATTGGATGCCCTAAATTGGGTCATCCGTCGGCCCATCCACGTTGTCGCAGCAAAATCCAAAGGAAGACGGGCGCCCCTAGCACGGCGGTGACGATGCCTATCGGCAGTTCTGCGGGTGCAATTATTGATCGCGAAATGACGTCGGCAAGGATCAACAAACTAGCGCCAAGCAGCGCAGCGTTAGGCAGCAAGGTGCGATGATCAGGGCCAGTCGCGAGTCGCAACAGATGAGGCACGACGATACCGATGAAGCCGATGCCACCGGAGACCGCAACCGCAGCGCCTGTGGCGGATGCGACAGACAGGATTGCGATGAGTTTCATGCGTTGCACGTCGATCCCGATGTGAGCGGCGGTCGCTTCGCCAAGGGCGAGCGTGTTGAGACCACGGCCCAGAAAGAAGGAGGCACCGAATGAGAGCGCTATGAGCGGCGCGGCTGCCAAGAGTTTGGTCCAACTTGCACCAGCGAGGGACCCAAGACCCCAAAAGGTAAGGTCGCGCAATTGTTTATCATCGGCCATGTAGACAAGGATGCCAGACACCGCGCCAGCAAGAGCCGCAAGCGCTATTCCTGCAAGAAGCATCGTGGCCACAGACGTACGCCCGCCACGCGTTGCGA
Organism: Planktotalea sp.; assembly: GCF_039984035.1. Taxonomy (GTDB): domain Bacteria; phylum Pseudomonadota; class Alphaproteobacteria; order Rhodobacterales; family Rhodobacteraceae; genus Planktotalea. The sequence goes on from NZ_JBDWVM010000249.1 coordinate 3,472, forward strand.
CGCGGTAAAGCAGGATCGTCGACACCCAACCGCCAAGGAAGGCAGCAAGGGGGATAAGGTGGTTTTTAAACGTGCCAAGGAAAGCCGCGGGTAGGAACCCACCCAGCACAATGGCGATAATTGCGCCGAGGCCAGCGCCCGCACCAACGCCCACAATGCCGGGGTCAGCAAGTGGATTGCGGAACAAACCTTGCATCATCGCACCAGAAACAGCCAAAGCACCGCCAATGAGAATGCCCATGGCGAGACGTGGTAAACGAATATCCCATAGGATCACCTGCTCCATCCGGCTGAGCGACTCGCCTGCAATCAGTTTTGTGGCGACACTGCTGAGTGTTACCTCAGAGGCCCCGATTTGGAGACTGGCAAGGCAGGTGAGCAAGAGGAACCCTGCCAAGAGCCAATGCATCTGCCGCGCGCGCGACAAGCGGGTTTTGGGGGGCGTGTGGGATGCGCCGTCGAGCGAGGCAATAGCCATCAGGTGCCTCCGTAGATTGCGTTGCTAAGCTCTTCGATAGCGTCGGCAACACGTGGACCAAAGCCAAGCAGGAGCAAGCCATCCATGCGCACGATTGATTTGGTCTCAGCGGCGGGCGTGAGTTTGATGGCGGGCATGGCCCAAAACTCTGCATCGCTGGCTGCGTGATCGCCGCGTCGATCCATCATCACGATGATTTCTGGCGCTGCGAGACCAATCGCTTCGTCTGAAATGGGTTTGTAACCGCTGATCCCCTCGATCGCATTGATACCGCCTGAGAGACTAATGATTGCGTCGGCGCTGGTGTCCGTGCCTGCGGCCATGACGCGCCCGCCTTGGGTGCTTAGAACAAACATCACCCGTTTTGGTGTGTCTGTCAGATCATGGGCGCGCGCAGTGGCGGCGGCGATCCGTGCGTGGATATCAGCGGCGAGCACGTCTGCCTCTGCCTCTACCTCTAGGGCGGCGCCGACGGCTTTGATCTTGGCAGAGACGGTGTTTGCATCAAAACCATCGGGAATTTCGATGAACGGAATGGCCGCCTCCTTGAGTACGCTCAGGGCCTCGGGTGGACCTGCGCCTTCTTCCGAGATGATCATATCAGGATTGACCGACAGCACCCCTTCAGGTGAAAGCGCGCGGATATAGCCGACGCTGGGAAGGTCGAGCGCTGCGGTAGGGTAGGTCGAGGTCACATCGCGCGCGACAAGGCGATGTTCTTGCCCAAGCGCATAAATGATCTCTGTCACAGAGCCGCCGATGGACAGCACATCCGCTTGCCGGTTTTCGGCATAAGCGGGTTCCTTGAGAGAAAACACAGCTGCGCCAAGAACAAGTAAGGTCGAAAGTACAGCATAGAATTTCGCTGTTTTGGCTGTAACGAGACGGGCAAGGGGTTCTTTGAAAAGACGCATCAGGCCGCTTCCTCTATTGTGTTCAGTGTTTGGATGATCTCGCCCCATTCCTTGCGCGAATTGCGGCCTTCTTTACCGACGCCAAAGGCTTGGAAGATGAGCGCGCCCTCTTTGTCGAAGGCTTCCAATGAAACCGCCGGACCACGCTGCGTTGGTTTGGTCACGGCCCAAACTTCTGCAATCGTGTCGAGTCTGAGATGCAGGTTGAAATCGGGGTCCATCACGTTTTGCCACGGACCCATCATACGCAAATTCTTGAGCGGGCCAGTGTGAATTTGGATGCAGCCACGGTTGCCGACAAACAGCATGATTTCGATGCCGCTGCTCTGAACCCTTTGCAGCATTTCGTTCGCAGCACTTGGATCAAGCAAACGGGCATAGGGTGCGCCGACGATGCGATAAGCACCGAGACGGTTCATCTTGAGCTTGCTACACAGGCGCAAAAACTGATGGGTGTCGGTGAGCTTGTCCCATTCTGCGCGCAGAATGTCTGCCTTTGCTGGGTCGGCTTTGGCAGGTTCAGGCGCTTTTCGAGGGGCAACATCAAGCGGTTGCGACGTTTCCCCCGTCGCCAGCTTTGCAATCGCCTCGTCATAGGCAGCAACATCGGAATCGTCGCGCAAGTAGATTTTATGAATTGCATCGCCAGCAGCATCAAAAACCTGAATTGACCGCTGTAGCCCGTTTTCTTTTTCTTTGACGACCGCAAAGCCATGCACCCATTGCGCAGGAAAAATGCGTAGATCGATATGCTCAGTGAGAGTCATGGCGGCATGTTTGCCAGGGTGATAATTACCATATTCCCCAACTTTTTCGTGCACGCAGTCACCAGTGCGCGTCAGGGCCATGACCTCGCCAAAGGTGCAAACAGCCGGAATGAGCGTGTCAGGATTGGCATCGATGCGCGTGACATTCAGGCCGGTGAATGAGGCGATCAATTGCGCCTCTGTAATACCGAGCTTTTTCGCCAGATCTTTTTCGCGCAGCTTCGGGTTTTCTGATGCCGCGATGCGTATGTCGTTCGGGGATAAAGGCGTCGTCATGTGCCATCCTTCTCAAATGTGAGGTGAGGTTGGCTAACGCTGACGTACAACGATTGGCTATTTGAATTTACTTGACTGTTTTAATCGGATTAAATATCAGACTCAAGTCGAAAGTGAATATGCGCTGTCTTTTAGCATATTTTACCGCGCTAGCCCTCCGCGAGCCACGATTTCACAACATAAAACACTTGAGGGACTTCAAATGTTACTACATCGGATGCGTGGGACAACTGCGCTGATTTGCCTTGCGATGCTGGCAAGCCCAGTCGCGGCACAACAAACAGTAGAATCGCTGGGAACGCTGTTCCTGACATTCGGTAAACGCGATTTGCAGACGGGGACAGGCACAGCCTCTACCGTTGTCGACGCGGAAGAAATTGAAGATCGCCAAGCGAAAACAGTCGCGCAGTTGATAGATTCTGTTCCCGGCGTGACGTTGGTTAATGGTACAACGCCGCAAGGGTCTGGCATCAATATTCGCGGATTTGGCGCGAATACGACCTATGGCTCTGATCAGAAGATCGCGATTTTGGTTGATGGTGCTTCAGTTGGATCTGAGGAGCTCTATCGCATTGGCACGCAGCTCTTTACGGACCCGTTCCTCTATCGTCGCGTCGAGGTTCTGCGGGGTACGATCGGCAGCTTTGAATATGGCTCCGGGATTGTCGGCGGCGTTGTGAAGTTGGAAACCAAAGACGCCTCTGATTTCACAGACGGCGCGGTTGGCTTCAAAGTAGGGCAAACGATTGAAGCCTCCACAAACGGCAGCGGCGTTGTCAGCTCTACAACGCTTGCGTGGCAACCTTCGGTGCGCGCGGAATTTTTAGCGAATTACACCTATCGTACGCAAGATGACCTAGTGGACGGGGCAGGGGATGTCATTGGCAACAGCGCGTTCACGACGCCCTCTGGTCTGATCAAAGGGACGTTCAAATTCGGGAATGAGGATGAGCATTCTGTTGCTTTGTCCTACACACGCACGCTCGCGGACGACAACGATGTGCCCTACGACACCTTTGCAACGACGGGGGGCGTGTTTGGGAATGTGGACCGTGTAACTGACACGTCTCAGGTCTCTTTGCAGTATCGGTTTAACCCTGAAGACAACGATCTGATCGATCTGAGCGCGGTGCTGAGCTATGCAGATCAGAAGATCGATTATAGCTATGTACCCGGGTCTTCGATCTTAGAGGGCACACCATCCTTTGCCTTTTTGTCTAGCACTGTGAACGCCAATCAACGGTATCAAACAACCAAACTCACGCTGAAAAACGTGGCCAAGTTTGATACGGGCGCCTTGTCTCACAATCTGCGGGCGGGGGTTGAGCTCATTCATAAAGAACGCGCAGATAACCCAACCGCGGCGCCGGGCGGGACGGATAATCGCCAAGCGATCTTCCTGATTGATGAAATGACGACGGGTGGTTTCACCTTCACACCCGCCTTGCGCTATGAGCGTTCAAAAGTCACCAGCGCCGGTGATTTTGGCACTTTCGAAAACGATGCTTTCATGGGCGGCGCATCGCTGGCTTATAAATGGCAGAGCGGTTTCTCCGTCTTCGCGAGCGCGGCCTATACCGAAGGCCTACCGATCATTGATGATCTCGGTTCTTCCGCGACGGCGCTTGAAAAGATGAACACGACTGAAAAGGCAACGACCTATGAAATTGGGGCGTCTTATGGTGGCAATGGCGTGTTCACACCAGGCGATAACTTTTCGATCAAAGGGAATTTCTACAAAACCTCTTTGAGCGACATCACCAGCTATTCTGCACCAAGTGCTGTGGGTGCGAACCTGTCCCGCGTCGAAAATCAAGGGTTTGAGCTTGAGACATCTTACGGCCTTTCAAGCGGTCTCTACTTTGATCTTGCCGGTCACTTCGGCACAGGTACAGAGTATTATGACAATGGAACGAGCGATGACTGGCGCAATTCTGCGGCGAATACTGTTGGTCTGACGATTGGTAAAAAGTGGAACGACAAGCTCGACCTCAGCTGGGAAATCGCGCACGCGCGTGACAACCGGGATTCTTCTGGCGATGCGCTTGATGACTACACAATCCACAATCTTCGAGCGACCTATCGTCCGCAAAATGGCGCATTGGAAGGCACGGAAATTCGCTTTGGCGTAGAGAACGCGCTCAACCTCGACTACACTAGCCATTTGTCATCGACGACACGTAAATCCCCTGGTCGAACCTTGTCGCTGTCAGTATCAGCATTGTTCTAAGCCTGACATAAAGACATATATCAAAGCTAAATTACGCCCCTCAATGCTGTATGTTTGTGGGGCGTACTAGCGTCACTTTTTTTGATTATTCTGATTGTTGATTTGAATCATTGAAAAGGAATAACAAGTAAAAATTGTAATTTGTTGATTGAAATCACCAATTGAACTAGCCTCTTAACATTTCGTCGCTGGGGGGCATCGGAGTGAGTGATAACGAGAAAATTGATTTCTTTCTAAAGCAACGTGAAGAGCTAAGAGATTGGCCGTATACCGTTCATCAATTAGATGACACGCTGGACATGAACCTTATTGAAGGTCGCGGTAAACAACTTTTCTTTCAAGGGATTAACACCAAACGATTGACGGGTTTTGTTGGCTCAGGACTGTCGATGGCTTATGGTCGAATGTCTTGGCGTGATTGGAAGAAAACCCAACTTGGTGCCATTGAGCAATTCGCAAAATCGTTTGAAGATTTGAGTCAAGAATCGCTCAATCGAATTGAACAAATTTCTGCCCTTATGCACTATCGGAAGGGTATTACAGCTAAAGAAATTGAGGAAGTTACCAAAGCGAAACGCTTAACAGAAAAACAATCTCATATTTTGACGACACTTGCTGATGTGGGCTTTGAAGGTGTCGACGAAAAAATAGATCGTCATAATATTCTAGGTTGGCTCAAGAACCGTGAGCGAGCTGTCCAGTTTGCAAGAAAAGAGATCCTCAAGCTTCATCGGCTCTTTAAACACGCGAATGACGATGATGGGGGATTCCCGGGCGGTGAAGATGCTCCCATTCAGTTTCAGGTCGCGGAGCAATTGCACACACTGTTGCGGCAATACACGCCACTTTTTGTCGATTTGGAAGAAACGAACAGCAAGGTCGCTTTGAAAAAAACACGCACCGGTGTTTTGGAGTGCAAAGAGAATGGTGCGCCGCTTGAGGCAATAAAAAAGAAAGACCCAAAAGAGAAGAAAAGAGTCAAAAAACTCGCAAACGTACTCGAGAGCCTGCCTTCCGCAGCGCTCGAAGTACAAAATGTGCTTTCTAACTGCGGCTCTCTAAGAGGAGGTTTTACGAAATCATTCCTACGCTATTTTCGTATCGCGCATAAACCCGAGTCGCGTTTATCGATAGAAGACATGGCCAAAAGTCTTTTGGTCGATGAGTGCGCCCATGCAGAGCATCTTTTACTGGAGGGGTTAAGGCATCCGCATGAAGTCGGCGATCCGGCATATGTGAACGATACGTACCAAAATAAACGTGACAAACTACGCGTTGAACTCGATATTCATAATGCTCGTTCGCTGTCACGTAATGTCCCGGGAATCCGACAGGATTCAGAGCGTTACAAAGTGCTTTCGGCATTTACTTTGGAAAATTGCATTACCGAATTGGAAGAATTGCTGTCTCGTATCAAGGGTCAGCCTGCATGGGAAGCTGAAGTAAGCGCGTTGGTCGTGTATCTGAAGGCTTATTTTGACCGCACTAAGAAAGACCCATCACCATCTGGTCAGCGGTATTTGCTCACGCCGACATCGCGGTTTCTTGTCAGTGTTGCGATGCGTCTGGAAAGTCGGCCAAAAACGCTAACGATAGAAGAAATCAAACCAGAAAATTTCACATCCCGCAGATCGATTGTCGCTGACCGATTGGATCCGCTTCCTAAGTTGGTTGATGGGTTGAATATCCACCGTTTTATGACGCTCAACTATGACTTCGAGATCGAGCGCTATTTTCAAGATGTCGGATTTCGTAACTTCGCTGTGGATGACACGGATGAGCATGTCGCAGACATGGGACGGATGGCGCAAAGTGATCTTCGGTATGACGGGGTCGGAGCAGCTCTTCGTGATTTGGCATTTGAGCGCGGCGCTGCTTCGGAGCTTATTTCATTCGCGGGCGGGCGCGATGGCGCGGCTTATGGGGTTTATCATCTCCATGGGCGTGCGACGCAGAGCGGGCGTCTGGTCATTAACGAACACGACTATATGGAGCTCTATCTTCAAGAAGATGAGAACCGAGAAACCGTTGATGAAGCGATCAGCATGGCGTTTGCAGCCAATCCCTTGGTGTTCGTGGGTCTTGGAATGAATGAGGCTGATCTGCTGCGTCCGCTTCGTCAATTCACATCGAACCGAGATCACAACACGGGCTATAATGCGATTGCCCTTGTCCCAGCTGAGGATGGTTTTTCGCGCCGTGCGAAATTCTCGTCGGGTCTTTATATTCGATATGGGGTTCATACGATATTTTACGGTAGCGGAGCAGTAAAAATCCCCAAAGATGGGGGTGATCCTGACTTATGTTCAATTGATTGGCTGCATCGTATTCTTGCGCTGGTGCGAGCGCTTACTGATCTCACCAAGCAACGTCTTAAGGATGGTGATCTTTCAGCGGGTCTGGGCTCGGAACTGAGCGACGAAGAACGGGCAGAGAAAACCCTTGATTACCTTGAAGGTAAAGTCGGGATCTTCGGAGAAGATCTTGTTCAAGCGCATTTAGGTTTTGATAAAGACCAGCATGCTTTGCCGATCCTTATGGGGAGGAGAGACCTAAAGCCGGGCGATTTTGAGTTCGCAAACCCAAACAAGACCAAATTAATTTCACCCTTGTTTACCACTGTTCGCGGCGGTGCCAATGAACAAGAAAAGACTGTTCGCGTAGTAAACAGAGCCGAGTGCCTCGATGGAGAACCTTATTTAAGGTTCTACTTGGAGCGTTTGAATTCTGTCCTGCACATGACAGTTGATGACAAATCCAAACCGCAAGACATAGTCGGCAAACGTGATCTGTCCGCACGATTGGCGATGCTTGACGGTATTTATGGTGCAATTATCACTGCCTCGCTCAATGCGGCTTTGGCTGGTCTACAAGCGGAACATCAAAGATGGTGGCAAAATTGGCGACAATGTCCGCCCTATCGCAGTGCGCGTTTCGAACGGTTGGGTGTGCTTAAAGAGCATCAGAGTTTTTCCATGCCGCGCCGTCATGTACGGCACCGAATTCACAATACGATTACGACTTTGGAAAACGCGGAAAAGCAGTTGGCTCTTCCTATCGAAGCGGATTCAGATGAAGAGAAACTCCCCCTATGGGTCCATAAGCCGAGCAGGTTCGACAACCCCAATAGAACCGGTGTGCGCACCCATGACACCTTTATTTCTGCGGTAGCCCGAGAGCGGTTGATGCGGAAAAAATTCGAAACTGACCGAGGGCGCCGCATTTATACGATCGCCGCACATCGGGGGTTGGGCAAGGGCTCTCTTATGTCCGCAATGGCGACGCCGAAGGGGTTGAGCGGCTATATTCACGCGGCGTGGGACCATGAGGATATGCCACCTCTTTTCACGGATGCGATCTTCGTGAACCTGAGCTTTTCATCCGAGATAGCGTCTGTCTATGACATGATTGACGATGCGCTTTTGGCCAGCATCGCAGCCCTCGGTACGTTCAGTCGGTTCTGTAAAAGTGCTGGCGGACAAAAGGAGACGGTCAACGTAGGGCGGAAGTATTTACAAAGGTTCCTGTGGCAACAACGTTGGACCATTTTAGATTATCCCGAGCGGTTAAAGAAAACCCAATCCAAAATTTGGAAACTTGCAGCCACAGATCCAAATTCAACAGCTCTTATCAAGCTATATAACTATCTCTGCTATTTGTCTTTCGTCATCGAAATCATGGGGCAAAAAGATAGCATTGCTGCTAAACATTCTCGTTTGCCGCGTCTTGAACGTTTGCGCGTGCTGGCAAAATTATACCGTGAGGAAAGTGAGACAGTCGCAACAGAAGGTGGAGGCGTCCAACCTCGGGTTTTCATGTTCCTCAGCGCGATGGATATGTTGTTCACCAGTGATCGATTGGGCAAGAACAAAGAAATCGAAGCATTAATCGCCCTTCTCACAC
>NZ_JBDWVM010000250.1:0-8791 GCF_039984035.1 Planktotalea sp.
ACGCTGCCCTTTTTGACACGGGATGCAAATTCGGTCTCGCCCCCGCTTGCAAGCACTTTGGCTTGTTCCACCCAATTGTCGCGGCTGACGCGACCTTTGAATCCTTCTAGATTCTGATCCACCCAAGAGACCTCTTCAGCGCTCCACTTGGAGACCTGATCAAAATGGAAGAAACCCAGAGAATTCAGGAGTTTTTCCATTTTAGGACCGACACCTTTGATCATTTTCAGATCATCCGCGCCCGCTTTACGCGGTGCTTTCATGGTGCGGGGCTTTTTGCCTGCACCTGTCGGTGCGGCTGTGTCTGCTGTTTCAGCAGTTGATTTCGCTTTTTTTGCAGGCGCAGCTTTTGCAGGTGCGGCCTTAACGGCTTCGGCTTTCGCTGGTGCCGCTTTCGCAGCTACCTTTGTATCGCTCTTTGGCGCTGCTTTCTTCGGTGTTTTCTTCGGGGCTTTCGCTTTAGACGCTTTCCCAGCAGATTTTCCCTGCCACGGCGCCAAAAGCGGCACTTCAGTGCCATCAATACGTTTCACCGTATCGCCAATGTCATTCGCAAGTTGAACAGACGCATTATACTGCGTTTTGCCGCTGTCATACTCGGTCAAACTGCTGAGACCCGTCAAAGGCTCGCAGGAATAACGTCCATTCTGTGGACCCGGTGTCGGCACGTCGCCTGCCGCAAAGCCATCAAGCAAAGCGCGCAGACCATCCGCTGTCATGTCTTCATAATAATCTTTGCCGATCTGGGCCATCGGCGCGTTGGTGCAGGCACCAAGACATTCGACTTCTTCCCAAGAAAACTTACCATCCGCGCTCAACTCATGCGGCTTGTCAGCGATCTTCTCGCGGCACACCGCCACCAAGTCTTCTGCGCCGCAAATCATGCAAGAGAGCGTGCCACAAATCTGAATGTGCGCCACAGTGCCAACAGGCTGCAGCTGGAACATGAAATAGAACGATGCCACCTCAAGCCCACGAATGTAAGCAAGACCCAGCATTTCGCATACGCCCTCAATCGCAGGACGTGTCAGCCAGCCTTCTTGCTCTTGCGCGCGCCACAGCAGCGGAATGATCGCGGAGGCCTGACGACCCTCTGGATATTTCGTGATCTGTGCCTCGGCCCACGCCTGATTGTCAGGTGTGAAGGCAAAGCTGTCGGGCTGGTCTTTATGAAGGCGGCGGAGCATGGACTATTCTTCCCGTTCTAGCTTTGCTTGGCTTGCGCTGCCGGATCGCACGATCCAACCGTTGAGCGGATACCGCCCCCTGCAAGCGCCACAGCATGACCACGACGCACTTTGCTCGCAGCCATTTTCGTTATGTCTTCGCGGCTCATCCCTGTTTGGAATTCAACAGGAATGTAGTCGCTCTCGTATTTCAATTCGCATCCGATAGACGCAACCGCCGCATCGAAATTGGCAGAGTTGTCCACCGCAGACGCGCCGCCACCTGTGGCAGGCACATCAACACAGCCGAGCAAAAACGCGGGAGCAACAATGAGAGATGCAAAATGTTTCATCGATCAATCTCTCCGAATACTACGTCCATCGTTCCGATGATCGCCGCCACATCCGCGAGCTGGTGACCCACTGCGACATGATCCATCGCTTGCAAATGCAAGAAACCCGGTGCGCGAATTTTTGAGCGGTAAGGTTTGTTCGATCCATCCGCTACAAGGAAGACGCCAAATTCGCCTTTAGGCGCTTCAACCGCGCAGTAGACTTCGCCCGCAGGGACATGGAAGCCTTCTGTATAAAGCTTGAAGTGATGGATCAAAGATTCCATCGACGTTTTCATATCGCTGCGCTTTGGCGGGCTCAGCTTGCCACGCGCCATCACATCGCCCGTCGCTTCGCGCAATTTGGCAATCGCTTGTTTGATGATGCTCACAGATTGCGTCATCTCTTCCATGCGGCAGAGATAGCGATCATAGCAATCGCCATTCTTGCCCACCGGAATTTGGAACTCAAACTCGTCATAGCATTCATAAGGCTGTGCACGGCGCAAATCCCAAGCAAAGCCAGAGCCGCGCACCATCACACCAGAGAAACCGTAGTTGAGGATATCCTCCTCCGTCACGACGCCGATGTCTGCGTTACGTTGTTTGAAAATACGGTTTTCCGTCAGCAGCTCATGCATGTCATCCATGAACTTTGGGAATTCCAACGTCCACGCTTCGATATCATCGAGCAGCGCATCGGGCAGATCCTGATGCACACCGCCGGGGCGGAAATAGGCTGCGTGCAGACGCGCACCGCAGGCACGCTCATAGAAAACCATCAACTGTTCGCGCTGCTCAAAACCCCAGAGCGGCGGCGTCAACGCGCCAACGTCCAAGGCCTGCGTTGTCACGTTGAGCAGGTGGTTCAACACGCGGCCAATTTCGGAATAAAGCACGCGAATGAGGGACGCGCGACGCGGAATTTCAATGTCGCACAGCTTTTCAATCGCGAGGCACCAAGCATGTTCTTGGTTCATCGGCGCCACGTAATCGAGGCGGTCGAAGTACGGCAAGTTTTGCAGGTACGTGCGGCTTTCCATCAGCTTTTCAGTGCCACGATGCAGCAAGCCAATGTGCGGATCGCATCGTTCAACGATTTCACCATCGAGTTCGAGAACCAGACGCAAAACCCCGTGCGCCGCAGGGTGCTGCGGGCCAAAGTTGATATTAAAGTTACGGATTTTCTGTTCGCCAGAAAGCGCATCTACGGAGTTGTCAGTGAACTTAGAGCCGTCCATTACTTCGCCTCCTCCTGCTTCTCATCACCCGGAAGCACATATTTCGCGCCTTCCCATGGGGACATAAAATCAAACTGGCGGTATTCTTGCACCAAGCTCACAGGCTCATACACAACGCGCTTTTCAACTTCGTCGTAGCGCACCTCGGTGTAACCCGTCGTCGGGAAATCCTTGCGCAGCGGATAACCGCGAAAGCCGTAATCCGTCAGAATGCGGCGCAGGTCTGGGTGACCAGAGAACAGCAGGCCGAACATGTCATAGACTTCACGTTCGAACCAATTCGCGCTCGGATGCACAGATACGATGGAAGGCACCATGTCCTCCTCACGCACTTGCAGGCGCAAACGGATGCGGTGATTTCGGTACATCGACAGGAAATGATAGATCACATCAAAACGCTTACCGCGCTCTGGGTAGTCCACCGCTGTGATATCCACGAGGGTCGAAAACTTGCAGTTGGTGTCCGTCTTTAGAAACTCAACAAGGTCCACGATATTCGCAGGCGCGACCGTGACGTTCAACTCGCCCTGCTCTACCGCCCAGCTCAGGACGCAATCAGGACGTTTCATTTCGATGTGGGTGCCGAGTTCTTGCAGCGCTTCGCTCATCGTCTTCTCCTACAGCCCGCCTTAGCGCGCGATTGTTCCGGTGCGGCGCATTTTGCGCTGTAGCTGCATGATACCATAGAGCAGTGCCTCTGCCGTTGGTGGGCAACCGGGCACGTACACATCTACAGGCACAATGCGATCACAGCCGCGCACAACAGAATAGGAATAGTGGTAATAGCCACCGCCATTCGCGCAGGACCCCATGGAGATCACGTAGCGCGGTTCTGGCATCTGATCGTAAACCTTGCGCAAGGCCGGTGCCATCTTGTTGGTCAACGTGCCCGCAACGATCATCAAATCAGATTGACGTGGGGAGGCGCGCGGCGCAGTGCCGAAACGCTCAAGGTCATAGCGCGGCATAGAGGTGTGCATCATCTCAACCGCGCAGCACGCCAGACCAAAGGTCATCCAGTGTAGCGACCCAGTACGCGCCCAGTTGATGATGTCATCGGTGGACGTCAGCAAAAAGCCCTTATCCGCCAGTTCCGCATTCAAAGCAGAGGTCGCATGTTCGCGATCGCCGCCAGCCGTTGCTGTGCCTGTCATCACTCCCATTCCAGCGCTCCCTTTTTCCACTCATAGGCAAAGCCAGCGGTCAGAACACCAAGGAAGATCATCATGGACCAGAAACCCACCATGCTCACATCCTTAAAGGCCACGGCCCAAGGGAAGAGGAAGGCGATTTCCAGATCGAAGATGATGAAAAGGATCGCGACCAGATAGAAGCGCACATCGAATTTCATACGGGCATCATCGAAGGCGTTAAATCCGCATTCATAGGCCGATACTTTTTCTGGATCAGGGTTGCGTACAGCGAGCACAATCGCCGCGAGGATCAAGACCAATCCGAGCCCAATAGCAACGGCCAGAAAGATGATGATGGGGAGGTATTCTCTTGCTACGTCTTCCACGAAGAACTGTTCCCTTCGATACGCCACGCAAGCGCGCGGGCTAAATACGGGTTTGGCTTGCTTGAGGGTTTACCGAGACGCGAAGAAAGGGTCAACTCACAGGGCACAAGAATTGCGCAGCAAACCCTTACAGAAGGGTTATGATTTTAAGAGTTTAAGCGCAAATTTACGAAAAGCAGTTTAATTTGACAAAAGTGGTTAACTTTACGCGTGTAAAATTATTTGCCAAATCTTGAAAAAACGTCCCCGAGAGCCCCGTATAAATAAGTCGAACGATTCTCTCAGGAAATAGCTTATCCCTGCCCGCTGGCCCAATCAGGTTTTCGCTTATCGAAAAAGGCACCAATCCCCTCTGCGGACTCAGGATCATCCCAACGCGCTGCCAAAGCAGCAATCGTCGCCTCGATCACATCGTTTTCAATCGGACGCGACAGAGCGCGGATCAACGCCTTTGCATCGGCCACCGCACCGGGCGCGCAGTGCAGATAGGGCGCAACTTCCGCCTCAACGGCTTCATCCAATGCATCCGCTGCGACGACTTTCGCCAGAAGTCCAAGTTCCTGCGCCTCATCAGCGTCGAACAAACGCGCTGACATAAAGACGCGCCGCGCCTTTGCAGCGCCCATGCGCGCCACAACATAAGGTCCAATCGTTGCGGGGATCAAACCAAGACGCGTCTCCGTCAGCCCCATCTTCAAACCATCCACACCAATGGCAACGTCGCACACGCTCGCCATACCAACGCCGCCGCCAAAGGCATTGGCGTGAATGCGTCCGATCAACGGCTGCGGCAAGGTATCAAGCGCTTGCAACATATAGGCCAGCTTGCCCGCCTGCGCCGAACGGGTCGGCCCGTCCATCTCCATCTGCGCGCGCATCCATGACAAATCGCCGCCCGCACAGAAACTCTTGCCCTCAGCGGCAAGGATCACAACGCGGATGCTTTTGTCAGCGCCAATCTGTTTTGCCGCCGCAGTCAGCTCATCAAGCATTTGCTCCGACATCGCGTTGTGCTTTTCAGCGCGGGCAAGGGTCAGCGTCGCGACGCCGCGCGCATCCGTGTCGATCTTTATCGTCTCAAAGCTCATTTTCATCCCTCTTCGCGCATCGAAAGCGCCAGTGCCGCCGCGCGGTTTAAAACGTTTGCATTCAATCCCGTCGCATAACCCAACTGCGTGAGCCTCTCATGCACAGCTTCCGTTGCGACATTGCCAGCCGCGCCTGGCGCATAGGGACATCCGCCCAATCCGCCAATCGCCGCATCGAACACGCGAACGCCCTCGTTCAGGGACGCTTCAATGTTATCGAGCGCACGACCGCTCGTGTCATGATAGTGCCCCGCCAAGACAGCGTCTGGCACAGCATCCCGCACCGCGCGCAACATCGCGCTGATCTCTTCGGGATACGCATGCCCCGTGGTGTCCCCCAGCGACAGCTCATAACAGCCCATCGCGTGCAACTCGCGCGCGACCTGCGCCACCGCGTCTGGCGCCGTTGCCCCGTCATAAGGGCAGTTCACCACGCAAGAGATATAACCGCGTACCGGTATCTCCGCTGCAATCGCCGCCTGTGCCACAGGGCGAAACCGCTCAAGGCTCTCTTCAATGCTCGCGTTGATGTTCGCCTTGGAAAATCCCTCACTGGCCGAGCCGAAGATCGCCACCTCATCCGCCTTTGCCGCAACCGCTCCGTCAAAGCCGCGCATGTTAGGCGTCAAGGCCGCATAGGAAATCCCCTTGCTGCGCGTAATCCCCCCAAGGACATCCGCGCTGGTCGCCATTTGCGGCACCCATTTCGGGCTGACAAAGCTCGCCACCTCGATCCGGTGAAAGCCAGCCGTGCTCAGTAGATCGACAAGCGCGATTTTGTCTGCCGCATCAATCAGACGCTTTTCATTTTGAAGCCCGTCGCGCGGACCGACTTCAAAAATCTCAACGAACTCCCCGTTCATGCCGCATCGCCCTCAACTGGCTCAAAGCGAACCAATGGCGCGCCTGCCTCTACTTGGCTGCCTTCCGCCTCAAACACCTCCTCAACAACGCCATCACGTGGCGCGAGCAAGGAATGTTCCATTTTCATTGCTTCGAGCACCGCAATACGGGTTCCTTCGGTGACTTTTTGTCCGATTTTCACAAACATTTCTTTTACCAACCCCGGCATGGGCGCGGACACAACGTCCAAATCCCCGCCCTGATTGCTGTCACGATCCAATGGATCAACGATCTCAAACGAGGTGCTATCAGGCCCAAAGACATAAACGGACTGTTCAGCCTTCAACGCAGCGCCAGCGCGCGCGCCATTAAGCATCCAGCCTCGCGGCCCGCGGTTCGCGACCACATCACCAAGCGGTGTGCGCACTTGAATCTGGCCAGCGCCTTCAAACGCCAACACGCAGGGCAAATCATCATCGCCATGACGCAACGCAATTGTCTGGGACAGCGGCTGCCAAAGATGGAAGCCCTGCGCCGCTTGCTGCACTGGCAAGTCCGCCGCGCAAATCGCAGCATTCGCCAGCGTTTCCGCATCAAGCGGCGCTTGTTTCGTCAGATCGCTCTGATCACGGGCAATCAACCCCGTGTCTACATCACCCTTGGCAAAGCCTTCATGACTTGCCAACGCATGTAGAAAGCTCAGGTTCGTGACCGTGCCTGCGACCTCAGTTTCCGCTAAAGCTTTGCAAAACTTGGACAAAGCAATGGCACGTGTCGATCCATGCACCGTGACCTTAGCGATCATCGGATCGTAAAACGGGCTGATATCATCGCCAGAGCGCACGCCAGTATCCGCGCGCGCATCGTCAGCGAATTTCAGATGCGCCAAACGGCCCGTGGCCGGCAAGAAATCATTACTCGCGTCTTCCGCATACAAACGCGCCTCAAAGGAATGCCCAACCAGCGGAATATCCGCTTGCGCCAGTGGCAAGGGCTCCCCCGCAGCAACGCGCAGCTGCCATTCGACCAGATCAACGCCCGTCACAGCCTCCGTCACAGGGTGTTCCACCTGCAAACGCGTGTTCATCTCCATGAACCAAAAGCCATCCGTGCGCAGGCCATCCGATCCATCCACGATGAATTCGATCGTCCCTGCCCCAGCATAGCCAATCGCCTCTGCCGCGCGCACAGCCGCATCGCCCATTGCCTGACGCACCTCTACGGTCATGCCGGGCGCTGGGGCCTCTTCAATCACCTTTTGGTGACGGCGCTGGAGCGAGCAATCGCGCTCATACAAATGTACAGCATTTGTGCCATCGCCAAACACTTGCACCTCAATATGACGCGGTTTCGTTACGAACTTCTCAACAAGAACGTCAGAGTTACCAAAGGCCGCCTTCGCCTCAGAGCGCGCACTCGCCAGCGCCTCGGCAAAACCACCTGCCTCTTCAACAAGGCGCATGCCCTTACCGCCGCCGCCTGCAACCGCCTTGATCAACACAGGGTAGCCGATTTTCTTCGCCTCCCGCGCCAAGAGGGCATCATCCTGATCGCTGCCGTGATAGCCCGGTACGACCGGCACGCCTGCCTCTTGCATCAGCGCCTTGGCCGCATCCTTAAGGCCCATCGCACGGATCGCTTTAGCGCTTGGCCCGATAAAGGTCAGACCCGCCTTTTCGACCGCTTCCACGAAATCGGGGTTCTCGGACAGAAAGCCATAACCGGGGTGGATCGCTTGCGCGCCGCTGGACAGAGCCGCCTCGATAATCACGTCACCTCGCAGGTAGCTTTCAGCAGGTGCAGAGCCACCGATGTGAACAGCATCATCGGCCATTTCCACATGGCGCGATCCGCGATCCGCGTCAGAATAAACTGCAACGCAGCGCACACCGCTGGCCTGCGCTGTTTGCATGATCCGGCAAGCGATTTCGCCGCGGTTTGCGATAAGTATAGTATTAAACATGCGCAATCACCATTTTAATTTCAGATACTTGCAGATCAAAGCTAAAGTAAAACATGAAGCACATCCTTACATACGGAACACGCCAAAGCGCGTATCCTCAATGGGGGCATTCAAAGAGGCGGAGAGGCTCAGCGCCAATACATCGCGGCTTTTGCGTGGATCGATAATACCATCGTCCCACAGGCGCGCAGAGGCATAGAGCGGATGGCTTTGCTCTTCGAACATATCGATGGTGGGCTGCTTGAATGTCGCCTCTTCTTCGGCTGACCACGTGCCGCCCTTACGTTCAATCGCATCGCGTTTGACGGTCGCCAAAACGCCCGCAGCCTGCGCGCCGCCCATGACGGAAATGCGGCTATTCGGCCACGTCCACAAGAACCGCGGCTGATAGGCGCGCCCCGCCATGCCATAGTTTCCAGCCCCGAAAGAGCCGCCCACAAGCATGGTGATTTTCGGCACTGATGTCGTCGCAACAGCCGTCACCAACTTCGCGCCATGACGCGCGATGCCTTCGTTTTCGTATTTGCGACCCACCATAAATCCGGTGATGTTTTGCAAGAACACCAGCGGGATTTTACGCTGCGAGCACAGCTCAACAAAGTGCGCGCCCTTCTGCGCCGCTTCGGAAAACAGCACGCC
>NZ_JBDWVM010000251.1:0-3365 GCF_039984035.1 Planktotalea sp.
CGCAGGAAACGGATCGCTTCGGAACATGTGCTGTTTCATCCTGAACGCGTAATTCAGGAGTATTTCACAATGACCCCAATCTTTTCCGGCATGCCCACCGTCGAAGCTCAAGCGTTTCGACAAGGTGCGAAAGATGTGTACGGCAATCCGCCAGAGCATCAAATTTCCAGCGGCGTTGGCGTGCCGTGCCGCCATTGTCTGAAAATCGTACCCAAGGGCGCTGGTGTGCTCGTCCTCGCCTATCGGCCCTTCGACGGCCTGCATCCTTATGCCGAGACAGGACCCATCTTTCTTTGCGCAGACTCCTGCGCGGCGCCTGAGCAAGATGTGCTGCCTGACGTGCTGACCGCCTCTCCACAATATTTAATCAAGGGCTACACAGAAGATCAGCGCATCAAATACGGTACAGGCGCTATCGTGCCAAAAGAAGAGGCGACAACGAAGATCAAAGAGCTGCTGCAACAGTCCGATTTAGCCTTTGTCGATATACGCTCTGCGAGCAACAACTGTTGGCTGATGCGCGCTCAGCGCCAAAGCTAGCGGCTGCGCGTCAGCTCAAGGAAAACATCTTCCAAATCGGCCTGTTCGGTGCGCACATCGCGGATGGTCACGCCAGCGCTGCGCACTGCTTCCAAAACGGCATCAGCGCTGGTTTTACTTGCGCTGTAGCTCAATCGCAGTGCACCGCGCGGATCGAGCGACACTTCAATACCTTCAGGTGCATCAAATACGCCAGCCGGTTGATCCGGCTCAATGATCATCGTTTTTTGGTCAATGCTCCCAAGGAGCGTCGCCGTGCTATCACGCGCAACCACTTGCCCGTGGTTGATGATCGCGATCTCGTCGCACATTTCTTCCGCTTCTTCGAGATAATGCGTCGTCAAAACAATCGTCATGCCTTGCTCATTCAGCTTACGCACATTTGCCCAAAGCATTTGACGCAGCTCAATATCAACACCAGCGGTTGGTTCATCCAGCACCAAAATATGCGGATGATGCACCAGCGCTTTTGCCAGCAACAATCGACGACGCATGCCGCCAGACAAAGTACGCGCATATGCGTTGGCCTTATCCGACAAACCAACCAATTCCAGAATCTCGTCAGACCGGCGCTGCGCCTTTGGCACGCCATAAAGGCCGGCCTGCACATCCAACGCTTCGCGTGGCGAAAAGAAAGGATCGAGGTTTAGTTCTTGTGGCATTACCCCGATAGATGCACGCGACTGACGTGGGTTCACATCTTGATCAAAGCCCCAGATCGATACGTTGCCAGACGTTTTCAGAACCAACCCCGCAAGAATGTTGATCATTGTCGACTTGCCCGCACCGTTCGGCCCAAGCAAACCAAAAATCGACCCGCTGGGAATACTCAGGTCAACACCGCGCAGCGCTTCTTTAGGCGCACTGCCTTTGGCGCCTGCATATGTCTTGTGTAGGTTTTCAATACGAATTGCGTCTTGTGTCACTGCTTGCTTACTCGCTCTTGCCGATTTGGGCTGCTTGGCTCATAACGCATCTAACGCGCCAACCAGATAAAGGGAACACACCCTATGACAACCCCTGTACCTGAGACCCGAATTGTCGATAGCTATCGCATTGCCTGCGACGGCGGCGAAGGTGCGCTTGGTCATCCCCGCGTTTGGCTTCAAATCCCGAATGATCTGGGTTTTGTGGAATGCCCCTATTGCGACGCGAAACTGATCCATAAAGATTTCGAAAGCAAAGTTTAACTTCCCAAGTTATCTAGATTAATGCAATTCCGAATTCGAGAATTAGACTTGGGCCGAATTGGATCGCTAAACCCATCGCAGATTCGGATGCCGACGCTTTTGAAGCATTGAACGCAACCGCTGCCAATGACACCGCAATAAACTCTTCGAATTGTGGCAACCACAACATCCATCTTGGATTTTGACGCCACAGAGGATGCGATTTTTGCTCAATATCACGCTAACAATTGCGGACATTTCGCTTGTTGAAGTGATATGCTCCGCTTCTTAAGTGAACACTGCCTAAATAGAACTAACGTGCAGAACTAAAGGCATTTTGCCCAAGTTCTTCAACTTGTCAAAGTCTGAGAAAATTAGCTGCAGACAGTGCCTAAGAAAGGCAAAATCTTTCGACTCGCGACAATGCCAGCCGCAAAATCTAACAGCTCTGAGCACCGCACACTTGGTTCAAGTAGTTAAATTTGGCCACATTTCAGGCAGATTGTTTCGCCGACCACCACTATGACGGGCATTTGATGTGATCGTCGCCGCGAAGGTGGTTAATTTCAACTTGCACTTGAGACTTAGCTTTCACTTCGCCATTGTTCGAAACATCTGCAGCTTATTGGCTGCATTAATTGTCTTGGGGGTCTGACAATGTTGATTTTACTTTCTCTTTTACCATTCGCAATTGGGTACGGCTTATACGAACTCTTCGACGGGAATAACTCGGGTGGGGGTGGTTCTTCTTCAGAAGACGAAACCGAAGACACCATGGAAACGGCATCAGGTGAGGGCGATCTCTTGGACGCACTCGATGAAGAAGACGACGATAGCGACGAGGAAGAAATCGAAGAAGAGGTCGAAGGCCTTGAACTCGAAGGCACGGAAGAAGCAGACACACTTTCTGGCGATCGTGGCGACGACCTTCTCACCGGACTAGAAGGTTCTGATTCCATCACGGGCGACGACGGCGACGACACGCTGCTTGGCGGCGACGGGGTAGATACGCTTATCGGCGGCTTTGGCAGCGATTCCATTCTTGGCGGCGAAGGTAATGATCAAATTCGTGGCAACGATGATGATGATCAACTGTTCGGCGAAGCTGGTGATGATAACATTGATGGATCCTTTGGCGATGACTCGCTTGTTGGCGGTGAAGGCAATGACACACTGATTGGCTTCAATGGCAGCGATACGCTCTTTGGCGACGAGGGTGATGACGTACTTCGCGGTGAACGCGGCCATGATCTTCTCTTTGGCGGTATTGGTGATGACTCCTTGCAAGGCGACTCAAGCAACGACACGCTACACGGCGAAGACGGCGAAGATACGCTCCTTGGCGGCGCTGGGATGGATTTGCTTAGCGGCGACGACGGCAATGACATGCTCGAAGGCGGCGAATGGGACGACTTCCTAGGCGGCGATGACGGAGATGATTCACTTGAAGGCGGCGATGGCGACGACGTTTTGTTGGGTAACATCGGCAATGACACGCTTATCGGTGGTGCCAACGAAGATTTGCTCATTGGTGACATTGGTGCAGACAGCTTGCTTGGCGGTGATGGAAACGACACTCTCATTGGAGCCGGCAACAATTGGACTGCGGAAATGGCCTTTGCCTTTGACGCACTCAGCGTCTCTCATCCGACTTTG
>NZ_JBDWVM010000252.1:0-16438 GCF_039984035.1 Planktotalea sp.
AAAATGGCGGCTGGCCTCAGCCTCAGCCGTGCACAGCTTGAACCTGCGATGGCGCGTCTGTCTGAATTGATGGCGAAACAGGGCGCTGGGGATCGCGGCCCTGCTGATCTACGTCTTGATGGTCTGCTCATGCCCGGCGCGGCGCAGATCGAGCTGATTGAACAAATCGAACAGGCCGGTCCTTTTGGTGCGGGCGCTCCCGCCCCGCGCTTTGCCTTTCCTGATGCGGAAATCCGATTCACCAAACGCGTGGGCGAAACCCATCTGAAGGTCACATTTGGCGATGGATTGGGCGCACGGCTTGAGGCGATTTGCTTCGGCGCTATGGACACGCCCCTGGGCCAAGCTTTGATCGACCACGGCGGCAAACGCTTTCATATGGCTGGCCGTTTGGAGATCAATTCATGGGGTGGGCGTCAGAGCCCACAGCTTCGTTTAGAAGACGCAAGCCCCTCATAAATAAGCCAAAAACTGGCTTTTGAAATTTTCTGCAAAAAAGATGATTTTTCCTCTTGCGCGTTTCCCCGACATTACTTAGAAGTCGCCTCACGCCAGATGCTGGCCCGTTCGTCTATCGGTTAGGACGCCAGGTTTTCAACCTGGAAAGAGGGGTTCGATTCCCCTACGGGCTGCCACTGGCGCAATTCTCCCTATAAATTGCGCACCAAATACTCCGCACGATATTCGTGTTTCTAGCGCTTGCGTCGCGTGCTGCTCTGGTTCAGGCTCGCAGCATGAAATTAAAATTGCATCACATAAATCTTTGCTCAAGCAACGTGCCCGAAATGGACCGTTTCTATCGCGACGTCCTCACGCTCGATGATGATGAACCTGCGAAATTACCCCCCTTGAACCAAGACAAAGGATTGGTTGGTGACGTGTCCTTTGTGACAGACGGCGATATCCAAATGCATCTGACACCGCGCGATGTGCTAAACTCATTTCGCTCTGGTCATGTCGTGAACCCGCTCGAACGGGGTCACATCGCCTATCGAACAGATGACATTCAGGCCTTCATGGCGCATCTAGATGCGCAAGGCGTGTCTTATTCAGATTGGGGAAGTGATGCTGTCAAAGGCTGGCATCAGGTGTTTTTCTATGACCCCGAGGGCAATGTAA
Source organism: Planktotalea sp. (assembly GCF_039984035.1). GTDB lineage: Bacteria > Pseudomonadota > Alphaproteobacteria > Rhodobacterales > Rhodobacteraceae > Planktotalea. The sequence goes on from NZ_JBDWVM010000252.1 coordinate 1,120, forward strand.
TCGAGGTCCATCAGCTGGTTGACGTTGACTAGCCGCTCCTCAGCCCCCCCGTCGAGTTAAGGCCTCGAAACACATCCGAGGCCTTAAGCTGTGGTTAGTAAAGCGCGACAGGATTAATCATCGCTTGTACCGCGCCGCGGATGCGATTTTGGCCCAGCACGAACATAAATTCGTTCACGCCCTCTTTGAGCAATGGCCCCACGTTCATCGTCTCAAGTAGATAGATACCGTTTTCTTTGAGCAGGGTTACATGGCCATAGAAGACCTTATCGCCCTCTTTGGGCGGCACAGCTTCAACGCCCCAAGTATCGGCCCCTACGGCCATTGGATTAAGCGAAGCAAGATAAACAGCCCCTTCATTATCAAGGCCCGGCTCCGCCTGCCCCCAAAGCACAGGGTTGTCGACAAAGTTCACGTCCGTCCAACCCGTGTAGAACAAAATGATATCGCCTTCACGGATCTCAACGCCCTGTTTCTTGGCGGCATCTTTGATCTCAGCCGAGCCAAAGCTCTGACCCGCTTGCAGCACCTCGACCCCCGCTTGCGCCGCCATATCGAGCACAATGCCGCGACCAATCAACGGTGGGACATCATGGGTGCCCAGCTTGGTTAATCCGGTGATCACACTGATCTCTTTCTCGGACGAGCAATTGTAATAGTAACCGTTCTCACCCAGATGCCCGAGACCGTCGAGCTGCGAACCTATGCCGATCCATGTTTGCAGAACGTCATCGTTATAGTTGCCCTCATAGCCAAAGCCCGTCAGTTTCTGACCGCCCTGTTGGTTCGGCTGAACGATCTGCAAGCTAAGCGAACGCGGTGGGAACGCAGGTGTGTCGGGGCCGATGGTGATTCCCAGAGGCATAGATTTCCCCTGTTTGATCAGCTCCGCCGCCATCAATGTGCGTTCAGGTGTGACCAAGTTTGCCGAACCGATGGTATCATCGATACCCCATTTTGAGGGTTTGCAATCCTCAGCCATAACAGTCGTTGCGGCAGCACTCAGAGCAACAGCAGCACAAAATTTAGAAACTATTTTCATTATTTTCCTCCCAGTAGAACGCAAGCATAGCACGATTTTATGCAACCATGAGCATGCGGTCGAATTGAGAGAAATAACGCAGCGTCACATCAAACCTATCAATACTGTACTAAAAGCCAGCAAAACGAGGCATTTGTGCAAACAATCGAAGGGAGGTTATGAGCTGTTCTTTTGTCGGAAAGTGACCTGAAGCGAGCAAAATAAAACCCTAGCTAGAGGGTCATTTTTCCAAAGCTTTTTCAAGGAATTCCACAGCTTGGGAGATTTTTTGAGCGCGCAATTTGAGCTCGCTAATTTTCTCGCGCACCACTTTTCGCGCAAGGTCTGCATCGCAACTACCAGCTACCGCATCCACGATACTTCGAAGGTCTGCCACCGACATGCCTGCCTCACGCGCGCCTGAAAAGAAACCCAACCAAATCAAAGTGTCATCGGCATAGTCACGATAGTTATTGGTCGCACTTGAGCCCGTACAAGACGTGATCAGGCCGTTGCGTTCATAAAAGCGGATTGTGTCACGGCTGACGCCAGATTTTTCCGCAAGTTCACCAATGCGCATATATTTTTCCCAAAACCGTGGACCACGGTCTATTGTTTTATGTTCTAACCTACCCTACATGAGCATTCAGATGAAAAAATGCAACCAACGACTCATTTAAGGATAGGTCTCATGTCCAACCGTATCGCAATTATTGGTGGCGGCAACGTCGGCACACAGCTCGCCAAAACTTTGGACGACAAAGCCGAGGTTACACTGATCGAAGCACAAAGCCATTTTGTCCACGCCCCCGCGATGATCCGCGCGTTGGTTGACCCGACCTTGCTGGACAGCGCGCTTTACCCTTATTCAAATGTGCTGAAACGCGGCAAAGTCGTTCAAGCCCGTGCGAGCCAAGTTGATGTCTCCGGCGTCACGCTTGAAGATGGCACCCATATTGGAGCGGATTATATCGTGGTCGCGACAGGCTCGAGCCATGCAACGCCGTTCAAAGCCAACGGTGGCTCAATTGAAGATCTTCGCGCCAATAACGCTAAGGTCCATGCCAAACTCAAAGCCGCACAGACGATTGCAATCGTTGGCGCGGGCGCTGTCGGTTCAGAACTGGCAGGGGAAATCGCGCATTTCATGCCTGAGAAAGAGGTAACTCTGATCTCAAGCGATGATACTCTCTTCCCAACGATGCCAAATCGTTTGGGCCAAGGATTGGCGCGCAAGTTGAAAGCCATGGGCGTTACACTCGTTACAGGTTCTCTTGTCGAAAACCTAGAAAGCATGACAGAGCCATACGCGGGTACGCTCTCTCTGAGCAATGGTGATCAAATCACCGCAGACTTGATCTTTCCAGCGATTGGATCACGTGCGACGTCTGAGTTGCTTGCCGATCTACCCGGTGCGAAGAGAAGCAATGCAAACCGGATCAAGACCGATGCATGGATGCGCCCGTCTGAATTGCCCAATGTTTTTGCCGCAGGCGATGTTGCCGATTCAGGTGATGCTATGACGGTTGTGGCGGCAGGACGGCAAGAGCCTTGGCTCGCAAAACTCTTGCTCAACTTGATCAATGGCGGAAAGGTTGAAGACGCCAAACCTTATAAGCCATGGGGCAAAGCACCGATCTTGGTTCCGCTCGGTCCTAAGAAAGGTAATTCCTTCTTGGTGCTCTTTACTGCGGGAGATTTCCTAACAAGCGCTATGAAGGGCAAAGATTTGTTTCGCGCCAAATATAACAAGCTGTTCGGACGTAGCTAAACAGCGAAAAGTCTTAGAACGAAAAAACCGCGCTCGAAGCAATCCGAGCGCGGTTTTCATTTTTCAAAGCCAGAGGCTGGCTAGTTCACGATGATCTCAGGTCCCATGAAATACGTTGGTAAGAACGTTGAAATCGCTGGGATATAGGTCACCATGATCAAGAAGACGAAAAGCACTGCAAGGAAAGGCAGCGCCGCCTTCACAACCCGCATCATTGGCATGCCAGCAACGCCGGATGTCACGAAGAGGTTGAGGCCAACAGGCGGTGTGATCATCCCGATCTCCATGTTCACAACCATGATGATACCTAGGTGAATTGGATCAATGCCCAGCTCAATCGCAATTGGGAACACCAGTGGAGCAACGATCACGATAAGACCGGATGGCTCCATAAACTGACCACCGATCAGCAAGATCACGTTCACGATCACGAGGAACATGACAGCGCCAAATCCTGCGCTCAGCATCGCGCCAGCGATCTGCTGCGGGATTTGCTCGTCCGTGAGAACATGCTTGAGGATCAAAGCGTTGGCGATAATGAACATCAAGGTGATGGTCAGCTTACCAGCCTCAAACAGCGTATCGCGCGTGTCTTTGTGAAAGAAGGCAGTCACAAGGGCGATAGGCTTTTCGATCAAGGACAAGTTGCGTGCATCATCATCGGCCGTCTTGAGCGGCCCCATGTCCCGATAGACAAAATTCGCAATGAAGAAGGCATAGACCGCCGCGACAGAAGCCGCTTCCGTTGGCGTAAAGATACCGCCGTAGATACCGCCCAAGATGATAACGATCAGGAACAGACCCCAGACCGCGTCACGACCAGAAGCAAACACTTCGCCCCAGCCCTTCCATTCGCCTTTAGGCATGTTGCGGACTTTCGCGATGACATAGATCGTCACCATCAACATCGTCCCTGCCATCAAGCCCGGAATGACACCCGCCAGGAACATACGTCCAACCGAGACGTCCGTTGCAGAGGCATAGACAACCATGACGATGGAAGGCGGGATTAGGATGCCAAGTGTCCCCGCGTTGGCGATGACGCCTGCGGCAAAGTCTTTGGAATAGCCGACCTGTACCATACCAGCGATAACGATAGAGCCAATCGCAACAACCGTTGCAGGGCTAGAACCGGATAGGGCCGCAAAGAGCATACAAGCGAAAACACCCGCAATCGCCAGACCACCGGGCAAGTGCCCCACAATGGCAATCGAGAAACGAATGATCCGCTGCGCCACGCCGCCCGTCGACATGAAGCTTGAAGCAAGAATGAAGAACGGAATAGCGAGAAGCGTGTAGTGCCCTGCCATTGCTTGGAAAAACGTCTGCGCGATGGAGGCAAGCGAGGTATCGCTTAGCACCAGCAAGAAGACGACAGATGAAAAACCGAGGCTGATCGCGATAGGCACGCCGATCAACATGAGACCAATGATCATGGTAAAGAGAATTGCGACTTCCATGACTTAGCCCTCCTTATTCAAATGCGCGACTTGTTCGACCGCGTCTTCAGCTTCGTGGCTAACGATGATTGTGCTTTGAACACCTGTCGCAACTCGGATGGCCGCTTGGACGCAGCGCAAGAGCAAAAGCCCTGCACCAAATGGCAGCATCGCATATGGGATAAAGCGCGGCAGTTTTTCGTACTCTTCCCCTTGGTTCATGGCATCTTCCAAGAAGCGCAGGAATTCGGGCAACGGAATATCGTTGGTTTCATACCAAGCTTGATCGCGGCTGTTTTCAAACCCGAGCGGGAACCAACGACCAGAGGTGGCATCAAAGCCTGCAAACGGCGCCCAATAGTCCCAAGCCCCCTTAAACAAAAGCATGGCATAGGCGATGCAAACGAAGGCCGCGATGAGCGTCAAGATACGCTTAATACGGGTGTCGAACAGGTTGATGATCGCATCAACGCCCAAGTGAGCGGTAATTTTAACTGCATAGCTAATGCCGAACAGCACCAACCAAGCGAACAGAAACGAAACCATTTCTAGTCCCCAGATCAGTCCAGTATTGAACCCGTAGCGCAGGACCACATTGGCAAATGTGATCAGTGTCATGAGACCCAAGATCAGCGCAATCGCTGTTTCTTCGATTTCATTCACAGCGCGGCCCAAAGCAGTTTGCGGCTTATATTGCGCAGACATGCCCTTGCCTCCCTCTTTGATTTTCAGAAATTCGTAAATCGCTCCGGCGCGAGATTTTGCGCGCCGGAGCGGACCACATTATGTGGAATTAGTGGTTTGCGTTGATCGCTTGTGCTGCGTCGATGTTTTCTTGGCCAACATCTTCGCGGAACTGCTCCCAAACAGGTTTCATTGCTGTCACCCACTCTTCACGCTGCTCAGCAGTCAATTCACGTACAACGCCGCCAGCTTCGATGATGGACGCTTTTGCATCTTCGTTCACGGCTGTGGACTCAGAGTTACGCGCTGCTGTGACTTCAGCGACGATTGTTGTCAGCTGCTCACGCACGTCGTCAGGCAGGTTGTCCATGAAGTCCGTAGACGTCACAACGAGATAGTCGATGATACCGTGGTTCGTTGCTGTCACACCGTCCTGAACTTCGAAAAACTTACGGCCATAGATGTTGGACCATGTGTTTTCTTGTCCATCAACAACGCCAGTTTGCAAAGCGCCGTAAACTTCGGAGAAGGCCATTGGCTGCGGTGAGCCGCCGATTGCCGCCATTTGCGCTTTCAGAACGTCAGAGTTTTGAACGCGGAACTTAAGACCGTTTGCATCTGATGGTACGAGAAGTGGCTTGTTCGCAGACATGTGCTTCATGCCGTTGTGCCAGAACGCGAGACCCAAAAGACCGCGGCGTGTCATGCTTTCTTTCATCGCCTGACCTGTGTCAGAGTTCTGGAACTCGTCAACCGCGTTGATGTTTTTGAACATGAACGGAAGATCGAACAGGCGGAATGTTTTTGTGAATTGCTCGAACTTTGACAAGGATGGCGCGGCCATCTGAACGTCGCCTTGAAGCAGCGCTTCGAGAACTTGGTCATCGTTGTAAAGCGTGGAGTTCGGGAAGACTTCCATGCAGGCTTTGCCGTTCATTTCGTCGTTGACGCGCTGCTCAAGCAGGGTCGCGGCGATACCTTTAGGGTGCTTGTCTGTGTTTGTAACGTGGCTGAACTTGATGACGATTTCGCCATCATCACAAGCCGCTGCTGCGGTGTTTGCTGTTACAGCCAATGCAAGTGCCATTGCGGCAGATGTCAGGAATTTCATGTTGATCTCCTCCCAGAGTATTACGCTCCGACTCGTCCGAAGCGCTTAACGCGATAACGATGCGTTAGGCGCGACGCCCTCTCAAGGGTTTCTACACATCATGAAAAATTCAAATTTAATAAAATAAAATCAACAACTTAAAAACGTCATAAATTTCCATCAAATACCCGCGTGCGGATTTTCGCACACCAAAAATGTAGGGATGTGCGGATTTTCGCACACTCACTCACCCTGGAACTTTTATTAAAATTATCAAGGGGTGCATCCTAAGACTGCCCTAAATCACAGCACTATGCTCCGAATTCCGCCTAAAGATGAGGCGGAAATCCGCGAATTTCCGCGTATCTGAGCGCGCTTCGGTAACCCACTTGTGCCTGCCTTGTAGATCGCGCCATGCGTCGCCCAAAGGCCTAGCCCCACCTAGGATGAACGATAGGCCGGTTTCGATATGCGCCGCCCCATGTAGGTTTGACGCCCAATTTAGAATTGAATGCACCTATGAAGACCCCTGCCCACTTAAATCGCCGCACCCTATTGCTCGGCTCCGGCGCGTTGAGCTTATCCGCTTGTGCAACGCCCGCCCAAAAGACGTTTTTGACGCTCCAAGACTCGATCGACGATCCGCTCGCGCGCTTTCGATTGAACGCCAATGCGCCCCGTGCGCGATGGCTGGAGCATCTCCATCTCCCTGCGCTAACGCATGCGCCTCGCATGCTCGCCCTCTCTGGTGGCGGTGAAGACGGGGCCTTTGGTGCGGGCGCGCTCGCGGGCTTGAGCAAAATGAACGAGCGCCACGTCTACGATATCGTAACAGGCGTTTCGACCGGTGCACTTATTGCGCCTTTTGCTTTCTTGGGGGCCGCTTACGACGATACGCTTAGGCAAATCTTCCTCGATCATGACGCCAGTGACATCATGCGGTTCAATCCGGTCAATGCATTGCTTGAAGGGGGGCTTTTCGAAACCGATCGCCTTGCAGGTTTGATCAAGGACTTCACCCCCGCGTCTGTGTTGTCAGCCGTCGCAGCGCGCCACGATCAAGGTGCCCGCCTGTTCATGGTGACAACAAATATCGAAACCTCTCAAGCGATGGTTTGGAACATGGGCGAAATCGCAAAGTCAGGCAATTTTGCACTGTTCCGCACTGTCATGCGTGCATCTGGAACCTTGCCTGGACTGTTTACGCCCGTAGATGTGGCCTTCTCCGCGAATGGCAAAACCTATCGCGAGGTGCATGTGGATGGGGGCGTTCACATGCAATTTCTTGCAACGCCAAGGGCTGCTTTTCGCGCGCCGACAAGCCAACTCATGCGCGGCGGTCATGCCTATGTGCTCATCAACAACACGCTCACCCCACCGCCTGAGCAGGCCAGCACCAGCGCCCTTGGCATTTCGCAGCAGGCGATGTCTGCGATGATCCGCGCCAGTGCAATAAACGGTGTGGAAACTGCACGGCTCTTGGCCAAACGACATGGATTAGGCTTTTCCGTTGCCAGCGTGAGCCCGAACTCTGGCATCATTTATGACCCCTTGGATCGTTTTTCCCATGACTACATGGAAGCGATGTATCACCACGGGTTCGAGCGCGCGCGAAAAGGGCAACTATGGCAAGCTTAAAGATCGTTAACGGCGATAATTTTCAGGCTTAATCCCATAGCGCGCAAGCTTGTCGTAAAACGTCTTACGCGGCAGTTTCAACGCCTTCGCGGCCGTGCTGGCCTGCCCATTGTGACGGCCAAGCGCTCGCACCAGCAGCGCGCGTTCCACTTGGCCCATCTGCTCCGCCAGCCCCAGCTCGCCATTGGCGACGGACGGCTCACTCATGCCAAGAACGAAGCGCATCGCAGCGCTCATGAGCGAGCGCGCATTGCCCGGCCAATCTTGCGCCATCAACATAGATAGATATTCGGGTTCAATATCGGGCACCGCAATTCCGGATTGCTCGGCGGCCTGCGCCACATAATGGCTAAAGAGCACTGGAATATCTTCTGGCCGCTCCGCGATTGACGGAATGCGCGCACGCCCCACGGCCAAGCGATAGAATAATTCGGTATAAAGCAGCCCTTCGAGAGCATCGACATCAATTGCCCCGCCCAGAACACGCACATCAATGCCCTGCTCTAACCGCTCAAACAAATGAAACTGCGTCTGCGCTGGTAACGCCGAAATATCATCCAGAAAGAGCGTCCCGCCTGCAGCATCGCTCAAAGCTGCATCAAGCGCTGCGACATCCAAACCGGCCGAGCTGCTCTTGACAAAAGCGGCGCGCGCCTTGGGTGAACAAAGGTGGACCACCTCGGCTACTTTGGAAATGCCTGTGCCTGCCTCGCCCGTCACAAATCCATGACTGCCCGAACGCCCCAAATGGCGCACTTGTTCGCGCAGGGCTTCCGCCTGCTCAGAGCTGCCAAACAAAAGACGTGCAGCAGCATCACCAGTTTCCAACTGACGCTTAAGCGCGCGGTTCTCAAGCACAAGCGCGCGGTTCGTCAAAGCCCGTTCAATCACGGCGATAAGATCACTTGGCGCGCAGGGTTTTTCCAGAAAATCAAACGCGCCATCCCCCATGGCGCGCACCGCCATGGGAATATCCCCCTCACCCGTCAGCAAGATAACCGGCAGATCCGCATCAACGCTTTGGGCATAGTTGAGGACATGAAACCCATCGCGCCCCGGCATGCGAATGTCAGAAACGATTACCCCCGCAAAATCAGGTGAAATCTGATCTTTGGCCGCAACAAAGGACGCCGCAGGAACCGGATCCAACTCAGCGAGCATAAGACTCTGGGCCAATGCATCCCTCAATGGAGCATCATCTTCCAGCAACAAAACACGTCTCAAACAGTGTCTCCTCCGAGGTCGGCCACTTGGCTTGCAGCGTCGAGTTCAATCGTAAATAGCGCGCCGCCGAGTGGGCGGTTTTCGCCTTTTATGTCACCACCAAAACTTTGCACAAGACCGTAAGAAATCGACAACCCCAGCCCCATCCCTTCTGACGCACCAACTTCCTTGGTGCTATAGAAGGGATCGAAAATGCGATCAGGTTCATCAATGCCAGGGCCCGTGTCTGCGATTATAACCCGCACGCGGTTGCGCGTTTCTTCCAAAGAAATCATCAGCTCGCGCGTTTGCGCGCCCATCATCGCATCGCAGGCATTGCTGATCAAATTCAACACCACCTGCCCCAAACGCACCTCGCCGCCGCGCACCCAAATTGACGTCGCTGGCTCCGCCCAAGTTAACGATACATCGCATTCTTCACGCTTAGAAGCGCTCAAATCCAACGCACCTTTAATGATCGATATGATATCAACAGTCGCGACAGGTTCGCTTTCGTTACGTGCAAAGGCGCGCAAATTCTTGATAATCCGCCCCATGCGATGGGCCAATTCGGAAATACGCGTCAGGTTCTCTGCCGCCACTTCATTTTGGCCGCGTTCCAGAAACTTGGTTGAGTTGTCGGCAAAGGACCGGATCGCCATAAGCGGTTGATTGAGCTCATGACTGATACCCGCAGACATCTGCCCCAATGCGCTCAATTTGCCCGCTTGCACCAGTTCCCCCTGCATCACGCGCAATTCTTCGGTGCGCTTTGCAACCCGCTGTTCCAACTCTGCATTCTGAATGGCCAAGACGCGTCGCCGCTCGGCCACGAGAAACAACAAAGCCCCCGCTGCCAAACTTAACGCCGCAAAGACCGCCGCTTGTAACCCTGCGAGACGTAAAGCAGGCGCAACGTCGATAAGCGCCTCCCCGGTCAATTCAATCACTGGAAGCGGGAGCTCCAGATGCAACGCGCGCTCTGGCAAATAAGGTCCCCAATTGATCTGCCAAAGCTCATAAGGCCCCACAAAACGCGCGCTTTTCATCTGAATATCGCCATCGGTGTCAAGGAACTGACCTTGCTGCTCTAACCTTTTCCAAAGCAACATTTCCGTGCGATTTGAAACGAAAACCTCACCGTTATCATCGGTGAAATACACCGCCGGACGGCCACCTCGCCACTCAAACTCAATCGCTTCCACATCAATGATGACGATCAGCGCGCCCATTGCACGTTTGGTCGCGCCAAATCTGGGGGTCGCAAAATAATAGCTGCGCTGTTTGTTCACACCGCTCACATCGTGATGCGCGCCCAAAGCCCCCTGCATTGCGCGCCTGAAATAGACCGTCCCTGCCAGATTTTCAGGAACATTCGGATCCGCAGAGGCCATAACATTTCCGCCGCCATCCACGTAAATCAGGTTGCGCGCGGATGTCTTATCCGCCGCCTCGATCAACAAAGCCTCAGCGCGCGCACGACTGGCATCATCCGTGATTTCGCCAAGCGCAGGATGATCCGCGAGCAACACCACGAGTTCCTGAAAACGTTGCAAATTTCGCGTTAGCCGGTCCGACGCAAGGCGTAAATCGGCCTGCCCGCGCCGTTCCAATTGCTCCAGCGCTTGGACATAACCATAGCGCCAAACGCTCCCCGCGAGGGCAGCAACAACTGCGAAGAACAGCACAAATATCAAGCCGTGTTGGCGCAAAATCTGTTTCATAGCGTCATGCTTACATCGGAGAGACTTGCAAAGGCCAGCAAGTCGCTTCAAAGCTGCATAAATGATAGATTGGCATCAAAACCCGACCGACCCTGCGTTCGTGCAAAACCCCTACCCGTCTTACAGGGCGGCAAAAGACACCGCAGCCGTACAGAATTGGCCCGCCTATGGCATGAAGGCCGTCTTCTCGCACCCCATTGCCACAGCTGTCTTGCGCGATCGCCGGTTTGGCCGCGAGCCTCTAGAGCCCATTCAACACGCGCCGCATCTCGATCCCTTTTACGCGATTGAGGCGCATTCGATGCTGGAGCTGGAACCACCACGTCACAAACGCTTGCGCGGCTTGGTACTGCGCGCGTTTACATCCCGCCGGATCAAAGAGCTAGGCCCTGAGATTGCAACGCTTTGCGATGATCTCCTTGGCGCGCTCCCCAAAGACGCGCCCTTTGATCTGATCGAAGCCTACGCAACTCCCATTCCAATCATCGTGATTTGCCGCCTGCTCGGCGTGCCAGAGGCGATGGCCCCGCAATTGCTGGGTTGGTCCAACGATATGGTCGCCATGTACCAAGCGCGCCGCGACCGCGCTCTGGAAGACCGCGCCGTGCGCGCCTCTATCGAATTTTCGGATTTCCTGCGCAGCTATGTGCGCGAAAAACGCAGCAACCCTGCAGATGATTTGATTACGCAATTGATCACTGCAGAAGAAGACGGTGAAAAGCTCAGCACAGACGAATTGATCACCACCTGTATCTTGCTGCTGAACGCAGGTCACGAGGCGACGGTTCACACTTTAGGAAATGGAATCAAAACGTTAATTGAAGAAAAGGTCAAACCGCAGTACTTTGAAGCAGAGGCAATTGAACGCACAGTTGAAGAAATTATCCGCTTCGATCCCCCCCTCCATGTCTTCACCCGCTATTGCTATGAAACTGTCGACGTCAACGGTTTCACCTTCGAGCGCGGTGATGAAGTTGCCGTCATGCTTGGCGCGGCTAATCGCGACGAAAACGTCTGGGAAAACGCGCAGCACTTTGATCCAGCCCGCCCCATCAAAACCAACACCAGCTTTGGCGGCGGTATCCATTTCTGCGTCGGCGCGCCGCTTGCGCGATTAGAACTTCAGATCGCCATCCCAAAACTTTTCCAACACTTTCCAAACCTGAAAATCGCTGAGCCGCCGAAATACGCAAATCTCTATCATTTCCACGGATTAGAGCGCCTCATGGTAAAAGCCTAACCTCTTCCTCTCTCTCGAAAATATCCCGGGGGTGCGGGGGCTGGCCCCCGCCCACATCGGATCAGCGCAAGCGATCCGAAACCCCCTCAAATCGGCAATGCAGACGTGCTTTTGATCTCTTCCATCGACAAAAGCGCGGTCACGTTGTGCACCTTCACCTCTGAAATCAACGCCTGATAGAAAACATCATAGGCGCGCGCATTTTGAACGCGTACTTTCAGGATGTAATCAATGTCGCCTGCCAAGCGATGCGCCTCTTGCACTTCAGGGCGTTCCAGCAGCGCTTTCAAAAACGCTGCTTGCCACTCTGTGTCATGCTCGGATGTACGGATCAAAACAAAGAAACAGGCTTCAAAACCAAGGGCTTCCGCATCGAGCTTTACGGTCTGTGCACCTATGACACCCGCCTCTCGCATTTTTCGAATCCGATTCCACACAGGCGTCTTGCTAGAGCCGACTTCGCGGGCAATTTCATCCAGTGATCGGTCTGCATTCACTTGCAGCTCACGTAGGATTTTCCGATCTGTGTCATCTATTCGGACTGACATTCGTCGCCACCTCCATTTTTAGAACGCACGTTCCAATTGGGAATTCATTTCGCGACTTTATCCCTATCAAACCTGCGCTACTAGCGAAAATATGGGAAAATTTCCTATATTAGGTACCAGCCACCGCACTTGGAGCCAAAACATGGATCATTTTCCTATCTTCGTCGCCCTCGCCGGCCGCCGTGTGATCCTCTCCGGTGGCGGTGGAGCTGCGCTCGCAAAATTGCGCCTTTTGCTGAAAACCACTGCCCACATCACCGTCTTTAGCGACGATGCGGCGCCCGAAATCAAAACCTGGCACGCCAATGGCAAGCTTCGTTTGATCGAACGCCCAATTGAGGCTGGCGATGCGATGTGCGCGGTACTGGCCTATGCGGCAGATGAAGATGACGCGCTCGATGCGCGCACGGCAGACCTTGCCCGTGCTGACGGCGCTATGGTCAATATCGTCGACAACCTCGGCGACAGCCAGTTTATCACCCCAGCGATTGTGGACCGTGACCCAGTGACGATTGCGATTGGCACCGAAGGCGCCGCGCCCGTGCTTGCCCGCGCGATCAAGGCTGATCTGGAAGAACGCCTGCCAACCTCCCTTGGCACCCTCGCCCGTATCGGCAAGGGGTTTCGCACGCTCGCGAACGCGCTCCCCATGGGCCGCGCGCGCCGCGACTTCTGGCGCGACTATTATTTCCGCACTGGCCCTGCTGTCGTTCAAGACGGCGAAGACGCTGTGCAAACGACGCTTAAGACAACGCTCCAAGATCACCTCGCCCGCAAATCCCGTGTGGCGCATGTCAGCTTTGTCGGTGCTGGCCCCGGCGATCCCGAATTGCTCACGCTGAAAGCGCGCAAAGCGATTGATGAGGCGGATGTGATCATCCACGACCGTCTCGTGGCGCCTGAAATCCTCGAACTCGCCCGTCGCGAAGCAGAGATCGTTGATGCAGGCAAAGAAGGCTTTGGTCCGTCCATGGCGCAAGAGACGATCAACGCGCTGATTGCTGAGCACACTCAGAATGGCGCGCAGGTTGTGCGTTTGAAGTCAGGTGATCCAACCATCTTTGGTCGCCTCGATGAAGAAATCGAAACCTGCGAGGCGCATGGTCTGTCCTATTCTATCGTTCCGGGCATCACAGCCGCCTCTGCCGCCGTCGCCGCGATTGGACAAAGCTTCACGCGACGTGGCCGTAATGGTTCCGTTCGTTTCCTAACCGGTCACGACATGCGCGGCTTTGCCGATCACGATTGGGCGAACCTTGCGCAAACAGGCTCTGTTGCCGCCGTCTATATGGGCAAGAAAGCGGCGCGTTTCGTGCAGGGCCGTCTGCTCATGCATGGCGCGGATCGCCTCACGCCTGTGACCCTGATCGAAAACGCATCGCGCGCCGATCAACGCATTATTCCGGCCACATTGGAAACCCTTGCCGATGTGACCGCCGTAAGCGGCCCAGCCGTTATTTTCATTGGCCTCGCCCCGCGCGAAGCCGCCGACACACTTGCCGAGATGCCTCAAGAGGAATTCGCATAATGCCTAAATCATTCACCCCCAAGGTCATCACGGCCAATGCGCTTCTTGAAGGCGACGTGATTTACCTCACCAAAGACGACACATGGACCCGCAACCTGAGCGAAGCTGTTTTGCTGACAGATGAAGCAGACGCACAAGTGCGCCTGCTACAGGCAGAAGCGCAAACTGGCGTTGTTGTCGGTGCTTACCTTGCAGACATGCAGGACGGCCCGAATGGCCCAGAGCCGGTCCACTTTCGCGAAGCCTTTCGCCGCAAAGGTCCATCCAACTACGCACACGGCAAACAGGAGCAGTTCTGATGTACGCATATAATGACTTTGACACGAGTTTTCTCGCCAGCCGTAACGCACAATTCCGCGCGCAGGTTGAGCGCCGCATCGCAGGTCACTTGACCGAAGATGAATTCAAACCGCTCCGTCTGATGAACGGTGTTTACCTGCAGCTGCATGCCTACATGCTGCGCGTCGCGATCCCTTATGGCACGCTCAACAGCGGCCAAATGAACATGCTCGCGCATCTCGCGGAGAAGTATGACAAAGGTTACGGTCACTTCACAACGCGCCAGAACATCCAGTACAACTGGCCTGAGCTGCGCGATATCCCTGATATGCTTGATGATTTGGGCACCGTGCAAATGCACGCCATCCAAACTTCTGGTAACACGATCCGCAACGTGACAGCTGATCACTTCGCGGGCGCTGCTGCGGATGAAATCGATGATCCTCGTCCCATTGCGGAATTGATCCGTCAGTGGTCCACAGACCATCCTGAATTCCAATTCTTGCCACGCAAGTTCAAAGTTGCTGTCACCGGCTCTGCCTCTGACCGCGCTGTGACGCGTGCCCATGACATCGGTCTGCGCATCGTGGAACGTGATGGCGTTAAAGGTTACGAAGTGATCGTTGGTGGTGGCCTTGGCCGTACACCAATGCTGGGCAAAGTCATTGCTGACTTCCTGCCAGAAGAAGACCTGCTGCCTTATCTTGAGGCCATCGTTAGCGTCTACAACCTGCTGGGTCGTCGCGATAACAAGTATAAAGCGCGTATCAAGATCACCGTTCATGAAAACGGCTTGGACAAAATCCGTGATCTTGTGAACGAGCGTTTCACAGCGATCAAAGCCCGTTTCTCTGGCATTGATCAGCAAATGCTGGGCGCGATCCGCTCCAACTTTGCAGCGCCTAAGTTCAAGAACGAGGGCACGCAAACCTTTGACAGCGCGTATGAAAATGATCCAGTCTTCCGTGCATGGTCCGATACAAACCTGCACGCGCACAAAGCAGACGGTTATTCCATCGTTACCGTCTCTTTGAAAGCGCATGGCGAAACGCCGGGCGATGCAACGGCCGAGCAAATGCGCGTTCTGGCGGATCTTGCCGCGCGCTTTGGCCATGACGAGCTGCGCATCAGCCACGAGCAGAACGTGATCCTGC
>NZ_JBDWVM010000253.1:0-2329 GCF_039984035.1 Planktotalea sp.
CCCGCCGATTTGCGCAAGATCGATGGCGCTCGGAGGGGGCGCGAGCCGATGATCCTGAGTTCAGTGGTTAACCGTGGGGGAGTTTGGGGGATGTTGGTTAAAGATTGGTGAGAGGGACGTTCGGTGCTGGGTGCATTTGGCTTCAATAAGATCAATCGTTCATAGGATTGCTATTGAAGTATTGGGGCGCAACGCTAGGGTGTTTAGCGTGCAGGTTTGCAACTCTAGTATTTATTGGGCAATTTCGAGTATGAATTTATTAGATTTTCGATCCGAGCTTGCGGCAATTTCATGTGATGTCGAATTGCAAGATTTTTGCCAGCGAACGGTCATTCATGGAATGCCATTTGCATTTCATTCGCGAGAGGAAGAACTGTTCAAGTTCAAAAAGCGAATTTGCCAACAATTCAATATTCATCACACTGAAGTGTTTATTGTTGGTTCGGCGAAGCTAGGTTTTAGCCCACATAAAGGAACCGAATTTTCACTAGATTCAGATATTGATGTGGCCATCGTTTCCGAAAATTTGTGGGAAAATGTCTACTGTTCTGCGGCTGAGTTGGAGCATAGTATGCGCACATCGATGATTAGTCTTCATAGTCACCAATATAGTAGCTACGTGAAATTCTTAAGGTATTGTGCGATTGGTTGGATGCGACCTGACAAAATACCGAACGTCGCTCCAATGAAGAAATTTAAGCAGGATTGGTTCGACTTTTTTGGTTCGATATCTCATGGTAGGTCAGAAGTTGGCAACTACAAGGTGTCTGCCGGTGTCTTTAGAAGTCAACAGCACCTTGAAACGTATACAATTCGCGCCTTAGAGAACGTGCGAAATAGCATAAGAGTTGATCAAGCAGCATGAGTAAGCAAATACGCCCTTCAGTAACAAACCCTACGATCGCTACTGTTTATAATGAAATTTCTAACGGATTGCTTGTTTTGGCACCGGAATTCCAAAGGAGATTTGTTTGGACACAGCCACATCAGGAAGAGTTTTTGGACACAGTACTGAGAGGGTTTCCATTCCCGGAAATTTATGTTTCGGCTGGTGAAATTGATCTTGAAGCTATGAAAACTGTTAGGAATGTGATTGACGGTCAACAGAGGCTTACTACGATAAGAAACTATATCGAAGATCGCTTTGAGAAGCCTCTGAACCTTGTTTCGTCTTACTCTGAACTGAGCGATGATCAAAAGAAGTCATTTTTGTCATATGAGGTAGTCATTCGCGATCTGGGAAAGATAGATGATGACACAATTCGAGAAATTTTTAGACGCATAAACTTGACCAAATTTAAATTAGATACAGTGGAAATTCATAACGCGATTTACGACGGTTCATTTATTCAAGTGGCAAAATCTATACTGGATGAAACCGACATATCTGTATTTGGAGTGTTTAAGGAATCTGAGTTTTCTCGTATGGGTGACCTGCATTTTGTGTTGCTTGTTTTGAGTACTTTAGAGATTGGTGGCTACTTTTCGCAAGATAAAGAAGTTGAACCCATGATTGAGAAGTTTAATGAGGAATATCCTAACGCAATAGAACAGAAAAACCGTCTACTTGGCGCGCTTTCAACCGCAAGCGGTTTAGGTCTTGCTCCTGATTCGATGTGGTTTAGGAAGTCCAATTTCTATACGATGATTTCAGAGTTTGCTTTTCATCTGGACGCTTTGCCTCATGATATTTTCGATAGATTACAGTACCTTGAAGAAAGCGTCATGGCCAACAAACAAAATACGTCAAGCGAATTTGGTCGTTACTATTCTTACATGTACCAAGGTACAAACAATCGAAGCGCACGCGTTGTACGGTCAGAACTGTTCAGAAAATATTGTTTTCAATTGAACGCTGAGTCCAGATCGAGCTAGGGCTTAGTAGGAGATATAACGCTAAGAACGCTGGTTAGATCGCCTGCCCCGCGGTCTGGCGATTGCCTTGTGGGACTTGTGAAGGGCCTTGCTCAAAACCGAATCCTCAGCTATACGCGCGAGCGTTGAGACGGTGAACAACATCGCATGCATTTGAGTTTGAGTAGGGTTGGAGCTTCCAGCCCTCTTTTTCTTGCGTTCCTGTGATCCCACCCAACCGACCAAATCGCAATCAAAGACCGGCGGAGACAACCGCGCGGCCAGTATAAACACGTTAAAGGATATGAAACGCCACATGGCTAATCTAATGGACGAGTTTGAAGCACTCTTGAACGAAAGCTTCGAAATGGACACGCCCGATGAAGGAACTGTTGTCAAAGGTAAGGTCATCGCAATCGAAGCGGGCCAAGCCATTATCGATGTAGGCTACAAGATGGAAGGCCGCGTTGATCTT
>NZ_JBDWVM010000254.1:0-4740 GCF_039984035.1 Planktotalea sp.
AATGTAAAACCACCATCTACAGCGATGTCTTGCCCCGTGACGAAACTCGCATCGCTTGAAAGAAGAAACGCCGCCGTCCCTGAAACATCTTCTGGCACGCCATTCCTGCGCAGCGGCGTATGGTTTGAAAGGCGCGCAGAAATCTCGGGATCAAGAACCTCGTCAGCCATTGGTGTGAGAATGATCCCCGGGCTGATGGCATTGATACGGGTGCCGCGTGGTCCTTCCTCAACAGCCCAAACGCGCATCATGGCAAGCAACGCGGCCTTGCTCGCCGCATAGGCGCCTGAGCCGGGCATAACAGCGCCAGCCGTCCAAGAGGCATTGATAAGGACGCTGCCGTTTTCCATATGCGGCAAGCACTGCGCGACTGTTTGTTGGGTTCCGATCAAATTGATCCGCAATAGATCATCAAAATCAGCAGCCTTAGTCTCGCGAAGTGCTTTGAAGTCCCCCAAATGCCCCGCATTGGCAAAGACCGCATCGAGCTTGCCAAACTTGGCAATAATCGCAGCGACATTGGTTTCGATTTGCGTTGCATCAGCGATATCGCACACCTGCGCCAAAGCAGAGCCGCCCTCCTGTCGAATTTCAGACGCGACCTTCTCAAGCGGTTCAGCGCGACGTCCCCACAAAATGAGCGCTGCACCTTCCTGCGCGAGACGCCGCGCAACCGCCCGCCCCATACCGCTCCCCGCGCCTGTGACAAGCACAGCGTGGTCCCTAAATCTTGCAACCATCTTGGATGCTCCTTTTGATCTTGCTCAAAGGGGATTGTGATTGAAGAGCTAAGTGATGATAATTGTGAAAATTATTGACACTTTAAGAAGGAAAACTGCGCAATGGATCTTTTCGTCTCGATGCGCACCTTTGTCGAAGTTGTTCAGTCCGGTTCCATGAACGCTGCCGCGCAAAGGTTGAACGTCACCAGCACGCTGGTTGGCCAGCGCATTGCCGCCCTAGAAGGCCATCTGCAGGTCAAACTGCTCAATCGCACAACGCGGCAACAAAGCCTCACAGATTTTGGCGAAACTTATCTCGATCAATGTCGCGACATTCTGGAAATGGTTGCGCGCTCCGAAGGCACAGCCAATGATGAGCAACTCACCCCGCGCGGTCGGTTGCGTATTGCAGCGCCTGTCAGCTTTGGCACGGCCGCGCTTGTCCCTATGCTCAAGGTGTTTTCCGATCAATTGCCTGATGTCGAAATCGAGCTTGTGCTTTCCGATGCAAATGAAGACCTGATTGCAGGCGGCATTGATGTGGCGTTTCGGATTGGCCGACTTGAAGACAGCAGCTTGCTGCAATCCCAACTGGCCCCCTACAAAATGGCGGTTTGCGCTGCGCCCTCCTACCTTGCGCAGCACAACATGCCTGAATCGCCCGACGATCTGGACCCGTTTCGCGCCATTCTGTTTTCTAAGACAGGTCGCAGACCTTGGCGCTTCTCCAGTGGGAAAGCCGAACGAAACTGGACTCCGAACGCGATATTTTCCGTCAATTCAGGCCAAGCCGTGCGCGAAGCCGCGCGAGCGGGTATGGGCATCGCCATGTTGCCCGAGGTTCTTGTGCAAAAAGACTTTTCCAGTAGCGCACTTGTTCGCCTTCTACCTGAATGGGGACTGCCCGAAAAACCTATGTCGCTTGTGTATCATCGGGATCGTTACAGGCCGCAGCGGTTGGTAAAATTCATCGATTTTGCCCGCGAGACCTTTGGCAAGCGTTGAAATCGCGCTGCTGACGCTGGTGTGAGCCAAAGGAATGACAGACGGGCAGCAATGCCCTAACATTTCCGAATATTAGACTAAAACACCTTATTTCGGGAACATTCTGATGAAACCTGCTGTATTTTCTTTAGCCCTTATTGCAATGGCCAGTGTCGCGCATGCCGATGAGTGCCATGATCGCTTTTCCAAACTTCTCATAAATGGCAATCCAGATATCGGCCCAACGCGTTTGCATATCACACAAGAAATCGGCGGCGGCAGCACCAGCCTGAATTACCATCACAGTGATGGCAACGGAAATGGCATGACAGAAATGATCGATCCCGCAGATAGCCCTTGGTCGCTCTTTCTAGGCGACAATATGTATGTCTCAAATGACAAGGGCCAAAGCTGGACCTTCCAAAGCTCCTTTGACGCTGAAAAAGGGCGCGCAGATAGCAAAGCGGCCCTAACAAAAGATCTGGTTGCGGCCAGCGATCTGGTCTGTGGAACCGAGGCGTTGAACGGTAGCGACTATGACGTCGTTTCAGGGCGCTATTTGTCATCAGCGCTCGCTGGCGCTGAAATTTACGAAAAGCTTTGGATCGACCCCGAGACTGGGAATATTGTGCAGTCCTATCGCCACCTTAAAATGACTGGCTTTGAATCCAAGACAACGCAGGTCGTTGAACTAAGCCCTGGGTTAGAACTGCCGCAACCTGATTAGCCTATTTACCTGCTGGCTTGCTGGGTTCGAACGATCCATTCTGCAACGATCAAATTTGGCACCCAACAGGACCAAGCGATCACAGGATAAGCGTTCTCAAATCCCCACACGCCAATTCCGATGGGCAGTTGGAGCCGAAGTGTCACGGCTGCAAACGTCAGCGCGCCAGATCGTATCATCCATAGTTGGTGAGCCTTTATGTCCCCGCCTCGCACCTTGACCAGTGCCATCGCAGTCGTTGCCAGCCAGAGAACTCCCAAAGCTCCAAAACCCCAAGCTGCCAGTACACCGCTTTGCGTGGTGAGCGCCAACCAGATTGAACAAAGGCCGGAAATAAAAACCGCCACGACATAAATGCGCCCCAACAAACGGTGCAGGTGCAGCCGACGTTGGCGAAACTTAGTCCAGAATTGGAATGGCAACACCAGCAAGGCAACGGGCGCGAGGAACACATGCCCATAAAGCGCAAACGGTCGGATCAAATGTTGCTCCATAACCGGCATGACCAAGGCAATATCCGCGAACACGATACGGTAGCTCGCCAAGGCAATCAGACTGCATGTGAGCCAAAAAAGAGAATTTCGAAGAAACTTGATCGCTAACATTGGGGCTTTCCTATCGAGCAACTTGACACTGTAAAGTTCAGCTTAGCTAATTCGCCAGCTTGACGCTGTCAAGTTACTTCCTCTATTGCTGCGCGATGACTTCAAAGAAAACCAACAACGCCCACCATCATGGCGATTTACGCAATGCGCTCGTTCAGGCGGGAATGGAGCTTTTGACCGAAGGCGGTGTCAGCGCGCTCACTCTACGGGGCTGCGCCGCCAAAGCTCAGGTCAGCCACGCCGCGCCAAAGCATCATTTCAAGGATTTGGCTGCCCTGCGCGAGGCTGTTGCGCTCGAGTGTTTTGTCGCATTCAATCAATCGCTTCTGGATGCGATCGAAAATGGCGGCTCTGCCCCGACGGAGCAGCTTCATTCTATTTGCCGTGGCTACCTCGACTTTGCCATCAAGCAACCCGCCTATTTTGATGCCATATTCTCTATGGGATCGCTGGTCAGTTTCTCCACCGATCTCGGGGAGCAATCACCGACAGCCTATGAAACGCTTGCAAAGGTCTGCAGCCACTTTGTTACAAAAGAACGCGACGCCCTGACCGTAGAAACCCAAGTTTGGGCGCTCATCCATGGGTATTCTCAGCTGGTTCGCATGGGACGGTTTAACGAGCATACCGAAGCCGCGCGCGATGCGCCCCCTAGCGAAGGCCCCTTTGATCAAGTCATGGCATTACTGCAGCATTTGGCCGATTAAGACCTATGCAAGCTTTCATCGAGATTCGCAGCGATCTGTGCCCCTGTAAGCCTCACATGAGCAAAGCGACGCACCCGCGTCAAAGAATCGCTTGCAGAGATAACTTTCTTGGCTATTTTCGCGCGCTCAGACGAATTTAGGGTTGGACAGGCGACGCGCCCTCGCATATGTGCCTGCTAGACCCGTACAACGGCCCAACTGTGGCCCCGAACATTGATAGGTTGCGACATGGCTGTCCAGCAGAACAAAGTATCCAAATCGCGCCGCAACAACCGTCGTGCACATGACGCATTGGTTGCAGCGAACCCAAACGAATGCTCTAACTGTGGTGAGCTGAAGCGCCCACACCACGTGTGCCCTTCTTGTGGCCACTACGCGGACAAAGAGATCGTTGCGGTTGTTGACGAAATCGATCTGGACGAAGACGCGGCCTAACTAACCCGCGAGGTACGTTCATGTCTGTGTCCATCGATCAAACAGATGATCTTTCAGTGACAAGCCGTGAGCGTATCATTTTATCTATCGACGCTATGGGCGGAGATGAGGGACCGGCAGCTATCGTTGCCGGTGTTTCTCGTTGTGTGGACAAGTCTTCTAATCTGGGCTTTATCCTGCATGGCCCTGAGGCCACCCTCGCCCCCCTCATAGCGCGCCGCAAAAACCTAATTGGTCTTTGCGAAATTCGTGACGTTCCTGACGTTGTGAAAATGACCGACAAACCCAGCCAAACCCTGCGCACTGGTAAGAACACGTCGATGTGGTCTGCTATCGAAGCTGTGCGCGCTGGCGAAGCTGCCGCTTGTGTCTCTTGTGGCAATACTGGTGCGCTCATGGCGATGAGCATGATCCGGCTGCGCAAACTGCCCGGCGTAAACCGCCCCGCGATTGGCATTCTTTGGCCCTCGCGTTCCGCGAACGGCTTTAACGTGATGCTTGATGTGGGCGCTGACATTCGCGCCGATGCGACCGATTTGCTGCAATATGCGCTGATGGGC
>NZ_JBDWVM010000255.1:0-2078 GCF_039984035.1 Planktotalea sp.
CGCGTGCAGAAGAAACGAACACGATCTTGCCGCCATTTCCTTGTGCCTTCATTTGCTTGGACGCGGCGCGCGCCAGTAGCCATGACTGGGTCACGTTGGCATCCATAACGCTTTCGAACGTTTCTGGTTCCATGTCCTCGATCATCGCGACCTTGTTCATGCCTGAGGCAACCACAAGAATATCGAGCGCACCGTAAGTTTCGACCGCCTCGCGCACCATGCTTTCGCAGGCCGCTTCGCTATCAGGACGGGCGTTGATCATATGTACATCCGTGGAGCAGGTCGCTGCGACCTCTTCGAGCGCTTCTGCATTGCCAGCGGCAAGGACAACCTTGCACCCTGCCCCTGCAAAACAACGCGCCGCGACAGCGCCGAATGCGCCAGACGCACCTGTAATCAGGACAACCTTGCCGTGGATATCGAACATTGAATGGGGATTATCGAGCGACATGAGCTTACTCCGGTCGTTTGCCATCGGGATACGGGATCACGACGAGCATTTTGCAAATATGGTTTGTTTTGTTCTCGATCCGGCGCAGTTCGCCGGCTGGAATGGTGCAGCTGTCCATCGCGTGCAGGACGGTTTCGACACCATCAACTTCGACAGTCATTTCACCTTCGAGAACGACATAGACTTTCTCAAAGGGGGTGCTGTCAGGACCAGCGCCCCCCCCAGGGAGAAATTGCGAGAAGCCGATCCATTGATTTTCCGGACCGCCGTCTTCAAATCCTTGCAGCCGGTGACCCGTGACGCCCCAATGGTTGGGGGCGTCGTAGGTTTCGGCATCGGCAAAACGCTTCAGGTGCATTAGAACGTCTCACCAGCTTCGATGCGGTACGCTTGGTCCTTGTCTGTGATCGCAACCAAACGAATGATGCAGCCGTCACCACGATCCCAGTTCCATGGGAAGAAGGCGAATGTCACGCGTTTGCCTGTCACAGAATCCAGATCGCCCCCGACGTTTTCGATGCCAAGAATACCTGCGTTAAAGAGCGTGTTGTGCACAGGCTCCCAATCAGGGAAGTCGGTTTTCCAGTCAACGCCGCCAGACCATTCAAGGTACTCTTGCTCAAGGTGCGGCAAGATCGGACCGTTGCGCTGTGGGCCAATCGCTGTTGCGAGAGGATGGTCGTTCGCTTGGGTGTCGTGACCAACAACCTTTACGCCCTTTTCAACCATCCAGTCAGCCGCGGACTGAACCAGACCTGGGCAATAGGCAAAGTAGTCGCCATCTTCGTATTGCTTGTGCCAGCCAGTGTTGATGATCAACACATCGCCCTTACGGATCGCATGGCCACATGCTTTTTCCAGATCGTCGCCTGTGATCTTTTCCCATTTCTTTTTAGGGATAGAAACAACCAAACCAGAACCGAAGAAGTGTGGAAGTGGCACTTCGTCAATGAATGGCGTGCCCGGTACAACGTGTGCAGGCGCATCGATGTGCGTTGTCACGTGCATTGTATGCGTCATCGTTTGGCTGAGAACGCCAGACTTCGCCATGTAGTGCGTGCGCTCGATCTGAACGTCTTTGAAATACGGCCAGTTCGGGCACTGATAGCCAAAACGATGGCTCAGGTTCACGAACTCCAAGCCCATATCGTTGTCGTCGTTTGCTTGGAACTCAATTCCGCGGATCTCTACCATGGATACACCTTCTCTGTTCACTGCCGAGGCAATGTTCGTTGCATTAAATTTTGAAGTAGGCCTCCCAGCCATCTGCATATTTTGATACACATGCACCACATACCGGTCAACACAAAACTGCATTGCGGTTATGCTGTATCACAATGCGGTCACCCCTTGACATTGCGACCCGTGCCAGTAAGACATGATTTCAATAGCGTATTCAGGGGTTCCAATGGCCAAAGACGATTCCGATAACAGCCGAAACGGCATTCAGGTGATCTCTCGCGCAGCTGCAGTTTTGCGATGCCTTAAGGATTATCCGCAGGGGTTAAGCCTTGGCCAAATCGCGACAGAAGTCAGTCTTCCACGTTCCACCGTGCAGCGAATCGTCGGTGCATTGCAGAGCGAACGACTGCTGATTTCCAACGTCACAGGCGGCGGCGTGCGCCTT
>NZ_JBDWVM010000256.1:0-15090 GCF_039984035.1 Planktotalea sp.
CTAAGACGGGTGTGTCACTGGCCGCAAGCGCTGGCGCCAAAGCTGTCGCGCGCAGGGCGGCGTCCATGCCGTGTAGCGGGATGATGCCGTTTTCAATCAATGACTTTGATATGAATTCCGGCATGGTGTCGGGCAGGGACGAAAGCACGGCGACAGGCGTGGTGCTACGCTTGGCGCAGTCTTTAATCGCCTCTAGCGCGGCGTCCCATTCATCGAGCGAACATCGATCCGGGCGCGGGAAGTCGAGCACGATAATCCCGAGGCCAAGATCAGCATCGAAGAGGGCTGTAAACGTATCGCTCATCGCCTGCGCATCGCCCCAAATATAGGTGTGGTAATCCAGCGGATTGGCTAGCGCGACCTTGGGGCCCAACGCGGCGCGCAAATTTTGGCTCTGATGTGGTTCCAGCGCGGGATAAGTGAGGCCCTTGGTCATACCTATATCAGCCATCAGGCTTGCCTCACCGCCGGAGCAAGAGGCTGACGCTATCTGATTGGACTTCAGCGAACCGGCCACATGCCAGATCTTCAGCAGCTCAAGGAAGACTTCCAAATTATCGGGCATCGCAATGCCAAGACGGGTCAGCAAAGCGGTCGCGCCTGAATGGCTTCCTGCGAGGGAAGCAGTATGCGAAACGCTCGCCAATTGCGCCTGATCTGAGCGCCCGATTTTGAGCGCGCAGACAGGTTTTCCAAGCTCTTGTGATAGTTTAGAAAGTGCCTCTAGTCCTTTGATATTGTTGATGCCTTCGATGTGAATGCCAAGGCAGGTCACACGTGGATCACGGAGTAACTCACAGCCGATTTCAGCGAGGTCCGTTTGCGCCTGATTGCCTGCGGTCACCGCATAGGCAATGGGCAGCGCGCGGGTTTGCATGGTCAGGTTGATCGCCACATTGGAGCTTTGCGTG
This sequence comes from Planktotalea sp., assembly GCF_039984035.1. Classification (GTDB taxonomy): domain Bacteria; phylum Pseudomonadota; class Alphaproteobacteria; order Rhodobacterales; family Rhodobacteraceae; genus Planktotalea. Next base: position 912 of record NZ_JBDWVM010000256.1, read on the forward strand.
ATGATCGCAACGCCGTTTTCGACGCGGGTGCCGCCGTGCTGATCGGGCCATAAAGCGGCGCCATCGAGGTAGTTCAATACGCCATAACAGTTGGGGCCAAGCAGGCGCATTTCGCTTGCGGCTTCCAGCAACTGGGCTTGCAAATCCGCGCCATCGCCAAGCTCTGCGTCTGCCTCGGCAAAGCCGGAGGCAAAGCACACAGCGCCGCCTGCATCACGCCCTGACAAGGCGCGCAGGCAGTCGATTGTGGCATGACGGTTCACGCCTAGAAAGCTAGCGTCAGGGGCCGCTGGCAAGGCGTCGATGCTAGGATAAGCCTTGCGCCCTGCAACCCTGTCTTTGCTCGGATGCACGGGCCAAATTTCACCCGTGAACCCGATACCTTCGCAAGCGCCTATGACATTGCTGCACCATGTACCGCCGCCAACAACCGCGATGGAGCGGGGGCGTAGAAGCCGATCCAAGCCCGCCAATTTACGCACCCAAGGGGCGAAGGAGTTCGCGGCTGATGATGTGGCGTTGAATTTCGCTGGTACCGTCCCAAATGCGTTCGACGCGCGCATCGCGCCAGAAACGTTCGATGGGGAAATCGTCCATCAACCCCATACCGCCAAAGATTTGCAGCGTGGTGTCTGTGACATGGGCCAGCATTTCAGTCGCATGGACCTTGGCACTGGCGATTTCACGGTTCGCTGGCAGGCCTTGATCCAGACGCCATGCACCGTTGAGCGTCAGTAGGTCGGCGGCGTCGATCTCTGTGATCATATCGGCGATTTGGAAGCTCACCCCTTGAAATTTTCCGATCTGCTGGCCAAATTGTTCGCGCTCTGCCGCATAGTCCAAAGCGTAGTCGAAACAACGACGTGCGCGTCCGACGGAGAAAGCTGCGACAGTCAGGCGGGTCGCATATAACCATTCGTTCATGACCGCAAAACCGCCATCGACCTCGCCCAGGACCTGTGCATCGGGCAGGCGGCAATCGGTGAAGTCTAGGATGTAGTTCTTGTATCCGCGATGGGAGACAGATTTGTACCCTTCGCGCGCTTCAAAGCCTGGCGTGCCGCGATCTACCAAGAAAGCAGTGATGCGCTTCTTCGGGCCTTTGGGTGTTTGATCCTCGCCCGTGGCAACGAAAACGATAAAGAAATCAGCATGTTCACCGCCAGAGATGAAATGCTTGGAACCGTTCACGACCCAGTCGCCACCATCGCGCACAGCAACGCATTTCATACCGCGCACGTCTGATCCAGCCTGCGGTTCTGTCATGGCCAAAGCATCGGATTTCTCGCCGCGCACTGCAGGCAGCAAGTAACGTTCGCGCTGATCGCCCTCGCAAGCCATGAGAATATTCTGCGGACGCCCAAAGAAATGCGTCAGCGCCATAGAGCCGCGCCCAAGTTCACGCTCTACAAGGGTGAAATCCATGTGCGACAGACCCGCGCCGCCAACCTCTTCGGGGAAGTTGCAGGCATAAAAACCAAGGTCGATCACCTTTTGCTTGATGCTTTCACCAAGCTCGAACGGCACATGCGCGTTTTTCTCGACTTCGGCCTCATGTGGGTAAATTTCGTTTTCGACGAAACTGCGCACAGTGTCGACAATCATGGTCTGTTCTTCGTTGAGTCCGAAATGCATTTTCTTGCCTTACCTAGAGTTCACTTTTTGATCTGGCCCGCAGAAAAGTCTCTGCGCCTGCTTGGTTGCGACATACGCGTCTTGTTTGCGACGGCAAAGTGCCTGCATTCAAATTTTGGTACAATTGAGCACTTGGATGGGCTTGCCGTTTGCGTAAAGACTGAGCCTATGAGTCGAGAAACAACACGCATTGCCCTGAACGGATTTGGCCGCATTGGTCGCTCGATCCTTCGTATCTTACGCAGTCACGATCTGCCGTTTGAGCTGGTTTTGATCAATGACATCCAGCCCTTGGATGTCTGCGCCTATCTCTTTGAATATGATAGCGTTTTTGGTCGATATGCCGGTACAGTCGGCTTTGAAAAAGGTGCTTTGCTGCTGGACGGGGAACGCGTGCCATTCACCCATGCGGATGATCTGAGCACACTTGATCTGTCTGGCGTCGATGTGGTTTTGGAATGCACTGGCCTTGGTGGTAATCGCGCGATTGCGACGCGCGGCGTGGAGGCTGGCGCTGGCGCTGTTTTGATCTCTGGCCCGTCGGGAACCGCAGATAAAACCATCGTACTGGGCGCGAATGATCACGAGCTGGGCGATGCGCGGATCGTGTCGAACGCGTCTTGCACGACCAACGCGCTCGCGCCGCTATTGCGCGTCCTTGATGAAGCCTACGGCGTTGAGAGCGGTCATATGACGACCGTGCATTGCTATACGGGCAGCCAACCGACGGTGGACAAGCCTATGGGCGATTTCGTGCGCAGCCGCGCCGCCGCTTTGTCGATGGTGCCAACGACCACATCTGCGCAGCGTCTTACGGATGAAGTTCTGCCGCATTTGGCTGGTCGGATTGAGGCGCGCGCCATTCGTGTGCCAACGGCGAGCGTGTCGGCGATTGATTTGACCGTGCAAACACGCAGCTCCGTGACAACAGAGGCCGTTCGCGCGCATTTAAAAGAACAAGCTGTGGGGCCGATCCTTGGCTGGACAGAGCAACCGCTTGTGTCGTCTGATCTTCGCATGCGCCCTGAATCGCTCGTGCTTGTCGGTCCTGAACTGTCTGTGTCGGTGGGCGGCTTGCTTCGTGTGTTTGGATGGTATGACAATGAATGGGGATTTTCGATGCGGATGCTGGAATTGGCAGCGCGCATGAAACAGCGATAGGGGATTTGACTATGCACGCGCTTTTGGACGAGGCACAGGTTGAGGCCTTTCAACGCGATGGCGTTGTGTTGATCAAAGGGCTGTTCGCCGATCACGTGGAAACCCTGCGCAAGGGCGTGCAGCGCAACATGGACGAGCCGGGGCCTTATGCGGCCGAGAACCTGAAAGAGGGCGAGGGCGGGCGTTTCTTTGATGATTATTGCAACTGGACCCGCATTCCCGAATTTCAGCAGGTGATCCAAGAAAGCGCCGCGGCAGAGGTCGCAGCAGATTTGATGCGTTCGCGCACGGTGCAGATGTTCCATGATCATGTGTTGGTGAAAGAGCCGGGCACGTCCAAGCCCACGCCGTGGCATACGGATGGCCCGTATTATTTTGTCGAAGGGCGGCAAACAGTGAGCTTCTGGTCGCCGCTTGATCCTGTGACAGAGGCGTCATTGCGTTGCATCGCAGGCTCGCATCTTTGGGAAAAGCCCGTGTTGCCAACACGTTGGCTGTCCGAGACGAACTTCTATCCCGATGCAGATGCCTACATGCCCGTGCCTGACCCTGACGCTGAAGGTATGGACGTGCGCGAATGGCAGATGGAGGCGGGGGACGCGGTTGCGTTCAACTATTCGATCCTTCACGGCGCGCGTGGCAATGAAACGGCGCAAAGACGCCGTGCGTTTTCGCTGCGTTTGCTTGGGGATGATGCGCGCTATGTGGAGCGGCCTGGCCCAACGTCACCACCGTTTCCGGGGCATGACATGGTGGCAGGTCAGCGATTGCGCGAAGATTGGTTTCCCGTGCTCTATCGCCGCTAAGGCGAGATCAGGGAAAGATAGAAAATGCGGGAACCCTATGAAACAGGGTTCCCGCAGTCATTTTATAGAAATTTACCCATTGCAACAGCCGTGTCAGCCATGCGGTTGGAAAAGCCCCATTCATTGTCATACCAAGACAGGATGCGGCACATGTTGCCGTCCAGAACTTTGGTCTGATCCGCAGCAAAGATAGAGCTGTGTGGGTCGTGGTTGAAATCTTGGGAAACCAGCTTGAGGGTTTGATACTCAAGGATGCCTTTGAGCGGGCCATTCGCAGCCTTTTCAATAGCTGCGTTGATTTCTTCGACCGTCACATCGCCATTGGTTTCAAATGTCAGATCGACAACAGAGACGTTAGGCGTTGGTACGCGGATCGCAACGCCGTCAAGTTTGCCGTCAAGCTCTGGCAGAACCAGACCAACCGCTTTTGCAGCGCCTGTCGATGTCGGGATCATGCTCATCGCGGCTGCGCGCGCGCGGTAAAGATCGCTGTGCATCGTATCGAGCGTGGGTTGATCGCCCGTGTAGCTGTGAACCGTCGTCATAAAGCCGCGCTTGATGCCGAAGGCTTCGTTCAGAACGTAAGCAACTGGGGACAGACAGTTGGTTGTGCAGGACGCGTTGGAGACGATTAGATCGTCTGCTGTTAGCGTATCGTCGTTCACGCCGTAAACGATCGTCTTGTCTGCGCCTTTAGATGGTGCAGAAACCAGAACGCGGCTTGCGCCGTTCTCAAGGTGAACTTTCGCTTTTTCTTTGTCCGTGAAAATGCCGGTGCATTCCAGAACGATATCTACGTCCGCCCATGGGAGTTCCGCAGGGTTGCGGATTGCGGTCACTGCGATTGGGCCGCGACCAACGTCGATTGATGTGTCATCATGTGTGACCTTTGCAGGGAAGCGTCCGTGTACGCTGTCGAACTGCAGCAAATGCGCGTTCGTTGCGACAGGGCCAAGATCGTTGATGGCAACGACCTCAATATCTGTGCGTCCGCTTTCGATGATTGCGCGTAGAACATTACGTCCAATGCGTCCAAATCCGTTAATTGCAACCTTTACAGCCATAGCTCGCGTCCTTCATTTCTTGTTAGCGCTAACAAGGCGAAACCAGTGAAAAAGTCAAGGGCCGATCTGATTTAAACTAGGATATTAGCGCCAGAAAGCGATCCAATCTGTGAACTCGGTGAACTTTTTGGCAAGGAACAGAAGATTGCTGCCACCCGACATAACAACATCAGTGATGATGCCCCCTAAGAGGATCAAACCAAGCACGATAGCGATGGGATTTGTCATAGGGCATCCGAAATGTTCATCGTCCCTAAGATGCGTCAGGGATACGTAAATGCCAAGACGCAAAACCCCCGCGCTGTAAGTTTACAGGCGGGGGTATTGTTTTGAGGAGACTGGGTTTTTTCAGTCGTGTTAGTGGAGCAAACGGCCCATTGCCGCAGCAACATCTGCCATGCGGGCAGAGAAACCCCATTCATTGTCGTACCAAGCAAGGACACGAACCATGCGGCCGCCGACGACTTTTGTCTGGTCCGGCGCAAAGATAGAGCTGTGTGTTGTGTGGTTGAAATCGATCGAGACTTTAGGCTCTGGATCGTAGGAGAGAACAGCGCCCATGTGGCCTGCTGCGGCTTCTGCAACAACTGCGTTCACATCTTCGACAGTGACGTCTTTCTTCGCTTCAAATGTGAGATCAACCGCTGAGACGTTTGGTGTTGGAACGCGCATTGATGTGCCATCGAGCTTGCCTTTGAGGCCAGGAAGGACTTCGCCAAGTGCTTTTGCTGCGCCTGTCGATGTCGGGATCATTGCCAAAGCGGCTGCGCGTGCACGGTAGAGATCATTGTGGCGACGATCGAGCGTTGGCTGATCACCTGTGTAGGAATGAATCGTGGTCATGATGCCGCGTTCAATGCCAATCGTTTCGTCGAGCACTTTGGCAAGCGGAGCAAGACAGTTGGTTGTGCAAGAGCCGTTTGAGATCATCGTTTCGCCCGCAACAAGATCGCGGTGGTTCACGCCGTACACGACGGTGCGTTGAACATTCTTGGCTGGTGCAGAGATGAGAACAGATTTAGCGCCGCGTTCAAGATGAACGCCAGCTTTTTCGCCGTCGTTGAAGTTACCAGTGCATTCCAGAACAACGTCGCAGCCAGACCAATCAAGTTCCTTAGGATCATAAGTCGAGAACATTTCCATCGGACCACGGCCCAAGTCCATTGTATTGCCTGCCACTTTGACTTCACCCGGAAAACGCCCATGCACACTGTCATAGCGTAGCAAATGCGCGCTGGTTTCGAGGGGGCCCGTTGCGTTGACCTTAACGACCTGAACGTCATTACGCGCGGCTTCTGCAATGTGCGCCAGCGTGGAACGGCCGATCCGGCCAAAGCCGTTGATGCCAAGAGTGACGGTCATAGTGATCTCCTAAGGTGCTCTCGATGTTCCTTGCGTATTGGCATGGGGAGACGTGGTGACCAAGGAAAAAACCCAATTTTGGCAATGTGTTAGCGGTAACCGTGACAGGTTTGCGCATGGTTGCGCTAACAAATTGTAGGGGCTTGGCTGTGGTTGCGTTAACAGTTTGTAAAACTGGGTTACACGCAGGTCTGTGTGATTCGAAAATTGGTGAATACGGAGAACAATCAGATGAGCGGTTTGTTGGCTTTGCTAGACGATGTGGCGGCGATTGCGAAAGTTGCAGCGGCTTCTGTGGATGATGTTGCGGCGCAAGCGTTAAAGGCGGGTAGCAAGGCGGCAGGGGCTGTGATCGATGATGCGGCTGTGACGCCCAAATATGTCCAAGGCTTTGATGCGTCCCGTGAATTGCCGATCATCTGGCGCATCGCGCGTGGCTCTGTGTTCAACAAGCTGGTGATTTTGCTGCCTGCGGGTCTGTTGTTATCAGCCTTTGCGCCATGGCTCATCGCGCCCTTGTTGATGCTTGGCGGTGCGTATTTGTGTTTTGAGGGGGCTGAAAAGATTGCCCATTGGTTGTTCCACCACGAAGAAGCCCTTGAGGATGTTCAGGAGATCAGCGATCCCGCGCATTTGGAAGAGGCCAATGTCAAAGGCGCGATCAAGACGGACTTTATCCTCTCGGCGGAAATCATGACCTTAGCCCTTGCGGCGATTCCAGAGGGAACGATCTGGATGGAAGCGGCGGTTTTGGCGATGGTCGCTGTTGGCATTACTGTCGCGGTTTACGGCAGCGTTGCTTTGATCGTGAAAGCAGATGATCTGGGGCTTGCAATGGCGCGTCGTGGGCGGCTTGGTCTGACGCGTTCGCTGGGGTTGGGAATTGTGAATGCGATGCCCAAGGTTATGAAAACGCTGACAATTGTGGGCACCGCAGCCATGCTCTGGGTTGGTGGATCGATTATCATTCACAGTTTGAAAGATGTTGGTTGGAAGACGCCATATACGCTGATTCACGATTTTGCAGTTGCTGTGGCCGCGCGTACGCCTGAGAACTTGCATGGGTTTGTTGAGTGGAGCGCAACTGCCTTTGCCGACGGTATCTTCGGCCTTGCTTTGGGATTGGCACTGATCCCCGTTGCAAGCAAGGTGATCGCACCGATCTGGGGCGCTGTGTTTAAGCGCTGATCTTTCCAATCACTTGCGTGATCGGACCGACTGGGGGCGTTGCCCCCAGACCCCCAAAGTTTATTTGGAAAGATGAAGCCTAAACGAGTGGCGCGGTTTGATGCAATCTGACTTTGAGACCGCCATGGGGGATCGGGGCGCTGATGTCGTTGAATGGCAGTTCTGAGCTGCGTGCGAGGCCAGTGTCGGTCGTGATGATCGCAACGCGCCAGCCTTTGAACCGTGTTTTCAAAACCTTGCCGAGTGAGCCATAAAGCGAGAAGAGCTGTTTCTTGTCGCCAATGCGCGCGCCGTAAGGTGGGTTTAGAATAACGAGGCCTGCTTGGCCTGCAGGGCGTTCGAGGTCACTGATCGATGCATTCGTGAACTGGCACTGCGCGCTGACACCCGAGCGCGCAGCATTGGCGCGGGCGTTGGTGATCGCGCCTGCATTGCGGTCTGATCCAAAAAAGAGGGGGGTGTCTGCGGCTTGAGTGTCGGCGCTGCGCAGGTTTTGCCAACGCTCTGGCATGAAGCTCTCCAGCTGTTCGAACGCAAAGCTGCGGGTGCGACCCGGATGCAGGCCCGCTGCGATTTCAGCCGCTTCAATCGGGAATGTGCCAGAGCCGCACATCGGATCGAGCACGGGTTCTTGGCCGTTATATCCACTTGCGCGCAGGAAAAGCGCTGCAAGGTTTTCGCGCATGGGGGCTTTGCCGACGGCTTCCTTATGCCCGCGTTGGTGCAGCGGCGCGCCGGATGTATCTATGGAAAAGGTGCAGAGATTGTCATCAATCCGCACCATAATCTTGATCGCGTCATCACCGTCGATTTGTGTGCCAAGCCGTTCTTTTATCGCTGTTTCGATACGTTCTTTCGCAGCGCCCGCGTGATAGATTTTGGACTTGCGTGTTGTGACATCGACTTTGACAGGAACATCGCGGCGCAGAACCGTGGACCAGTCCAAGCTGCGGCACTGCTTTTCCAACTGGCTGAGGTTGAAGCTGCGAAAGCTGGCAAAGCGCGCGAGCACACGAGAGGCACCGCGCAATGTCAGGTTGGCCCGCATCACATTTGGCCAGAGCCCTGCGAAAGTGACCCCGCCCGGTACAGGCGTCGCGCCTTTGAAGCCCGCGTCGAGGGCTTCGGCATGGAGAAAAGGCTCAAGGCCGGGCGGGCAAGCGCAAAAAATTTCAAAGGGTTTCATGTGACCCCACTACGGAATGTAGGCGCGTTTTCCAATGGGAGTTTTGCAGCGAGGATACGTTCCATCCGTTCAAGGGAGAAATCATCATCAATAACGCGCACGCGCTCGATGTATTTAGCGAGGTCTTGATCGCTTACGGGTACAGCGGGCAAGGCTGCCTGATCTAAGGTTTCTTCGCTCACAGGGGCAACAAGACTGAGTAACCCTGTCGGGCTAACGCTTTGGGCGATGTCGATGGCGCGACCATGTTCGAACGGCATCGCAATGCAGGCATCGATTGCCCGTAGCACTGGACGCACCCCTTTGAAGTCAAGCGCCTGAAGGCGATTTCGCTCCTTGGTGAGCATCGCTTTGTGATCATATCCGGGATTGCAGGCAAACCGTGAGAAGCTGCCGTTCAATGCCTTTTCGAGCATTTGATAGAAGATCACCGTCTGAATGCGATCTTCGGTGTCAAAGGGGCCATTTGCAGTCTTTTGCGCGCGTGGGGATATCGCCTTGCCAAAGAGGCGCCGTTTAAGGCTTGGCTCAGTTGGCAAAAAGGCTTCGCTAAAACCGTTTTTGAAATGCACCATATAGGTGCCGAAATCGCAATCGGGTTGAGAGAGGATCGCATGTTTGACGCCGAAATGAAGCTGCGACTCTGCGCTATCGCGGATCATTAGGTGCCAAAGCTCTGGGATTGGGTAGTCTAGCAGAAGACTGATTAGGTCTTGAGGAGTGTTGAGCCTATCGCCGCCCAATGTCGTCGACAGGCGCGCAATGCGCTGCAATTCGAGCGCGATTTGATATTCAGACCAGCGCTTGCCATGAATGATACGTTCGCGTTTCTGTAAATGCGCCAATGGGTCTGCAGGATTGGCGGCAATGATCTGCGGCGCACCGGTCTGCAGTTGGCTTTTGACGTGCTCCAGTAAGGTTGCGACCGCGTTTGGTACGTTGCTGGCAAAGCGCGGATCAATGGGCGTGCCCTCAAGCGTTGCAATCAGATGTGCATAAACGGAGCGGTTGGTTGCGCTGAGCGTTTCAAAAGACGGCAAACGTTGGTTTTGCAAAAGCTGACCGATGAAACGCGCGGCGTATTCCATCGGGGTTTGACTTTCATCAATCTGGAGCAGCCCCGCAAAGGGAAAGAGCCTGCGCGCGTCTTCGTAATTTTGCTCGGCGGAGTTTGGGGGCATGGGGCTCTCAAATTAGTTTCTGTTATCGGAGTAGGCACGCCGGTTTAAGAAGTTTTGCGACGATTAAAGGCGCGCTAGGGCGTTGCGATTTGACCCTGCTGTGCGTCGCTCCATTGTCGCGGGGATTGTCCGTAAGTGCGTTTGAACTCACGGCTGAACTGAGAGGGGCTGATGTATCCGACATCCAGCGCGGCTTCGCTCACGGTCATACCTTCGGATATCTTCATAGCGGCATTGTTGATCCGCATTGTTTTCACAAACTGAATAGGAGACATGGCCGTTACCTGTTTGAATTTTCTGTGAAAAACGGCGCGGCTAAGACCCGCGCGTGTGGCCAAATCATCAATCGAAATTGGGCTGTCCAAATTGGCCGAAACATGTGCAATGGAGCGCGCAATCGCGTTTCCTATGCCAAAGGCTTGGCGCGCAAATAATCCGGCTTCACCCTTCAAAATCGCATAGTACACCTCGTGCAATCGTGTTTGGCCAAGGAGGGCCATATCCGTTTCATTTCCGAGGAGCTTTAAGAGCCGAAGTAAGGCTTCGGAAAACTCGAAATCCCATGTTGCCAGTCGAATACCATGTGTTTCCGACGTGTTGGTTGCGCGCGGGCGAAGCGCACCTGCATTTTCCATTTCTATCGCCAACCTGCTCATCATGCCTGGATCGAGCGAAATATAGACGCCATAAAGCGGGTTTTCTTGCGATGCTGCGGGGGTGCCCGCTTGCACGGGCATCGACATTGGACAACACAGGTACTTGCGATTGTCATAGAGAAAGCGTTTGCCCTCTAGCACCGCTTCCTTTGAGCCGCTCGCGATTGCGACGATGCTCGGTTCATAGACCGCAGGGGCGCAGGGCATGGCTTGCGTCGCGCGAAACAGTTGGACACCGGGAATGCCGGTTTCCGTTAGCCCGTCTGTATTGGTTCTGGCTTGGATAAGCTGTTTAATCTGATCTTGTAGCATAGGGAAGTTTAAATACCGAAATCTGATACTTTTCAATGCATATGATATGATTAGGCAAGTATTTGATCTAATTTCGTCTATTTCAAACGAAAAATGACACGTATCTACACTCTCAGAAAATGGTCAGACGCGTGCGAAGTCTGGCAAGAGACATGAGGATAAAGACATGGTTGATACGACATTCGGAGCAAACGGCTGGACGCCCGAACAGATGACAGATCAAAAAGGGAAGACCTTTCTGATCACAGGCGCGAATGCAGGCGCTGGGTTTCAGGCGACGCGGTTGCTGCTGAGCAAAGGCGCGAAGGTGGTGATGTTAAACCGAAGCCGCGAGAAGTCGAAGCGCGCTATTGAAGCGTTGAAAGATGAGTTTGGTGCAAAGGCTGATGTGAGTTTTGTTCAAATGGATCTTGCTGAACTGGCGAGCGTGCGTGCGGCCGCGCAGGAGGTCTTGGACACTGTTCCACAGATCGATGCTTTGATTTGTAACGCAGCCATTGCGCAGGTGCCGGTACAAAAAATGACTGTCGATGGTTTCGAGAGCCAACTAGGCACCAATCACTATGGTCACTTTGTTCTATGCGGCATGCTGTTCGAGCGGATTGAAGAGACACATGGCAGGATCGTCGTTGTCGCCAGCCTCGGGTACAAGATGGGCATACGGACCATTCAGTTTGACGATATGAACTGGGATAAGAATTACAGTGCCAATCCTGTCTATAGTCAAAGCAAACTGGCACAGATGATGTTTGCTTATGAACTGCAGGACCGCATTCAAGCGGCAGGCAAAAATGTAGAAGTTTTGGTTTGCCATCCAGGCTCATCTGCGACGTCGCTGATTTCTACGAGTGGGGGGCTTTTGACACGGATCGTGTTCAAATTGATGACGCTTTCGCCCATGGTACAATCCGCTGAAAAAGGGGCTTATCCAGAGGTTATGTGTGCCACGCAAGGTGGTTTGGACGCGCGTGCGCTTTATGGGCCAACTGGGCGCATGGAATGGGTCGGGCCCGTCGGAAAAGGCACGCTGGAGCCCTATGCATATGACAAGGCGGTCATTGTGAAATTGTGGGAAAGATCTGAGGTGGACACCGGGTTTACTTGGACCCTCTGAACACGCGCATATCGTAAAGTAGGGTGCGTGGTTTCCCACGCACCCTTGTTTTTATAGACCGAGCAGGGCTTTGACTTTTGCCACTGTTGCTTCGGCTGTGATGTCGAAATGTGCGTAAAGCTCATCCGCTGGCGCAGAGGCACCAAAGCTGTCCATGCCAACGAAGTCAGCTTTTGCTTCGCGTCCACGCTCACCAAGGAGCCATTTGTCCCAGCCCAAACGCACGCCAGCCTCAATCGCGACGCGGACAGGGCCGCCTGGCAAGACGCGCTTGCGATATGCATCGTCTTGCGCCTCGAATAGCTCCATGCAGGGCATGGACACAACGCGTGTGCCGATGCCTTCGGCTTGCAGCAACTCGCGTGCTTGCAGAGCGATTTCAACTTCTGAGCCAGTGGCGATCAGGATCGCCTGACGTTTGCCTTCAGCGTCTGCCAGAACATAAGCGCCTTGCGCCGAAAGGTTCTTGGTTTTGTGCTCAAGGCGGACAGTCGGCAGGTTCTGACGGGACAAGGCCAAAACAGACGGGGTTGATTTGGCGGTCAGTGCCACTTCCCAGCTTTCTGCTGTCTCTACAGTGTCTGCAGGGCGGAACACATAGGTGTTTGGCGTCGCGCGGGAAATCGCGAGATGCTCAACAGGCTGGTGCGTTGGACCATCTTCACCCAGACCGATGCTGTCGTGCGTCATCACGAAAACAGTTGGGATTTTGGACAAGGCCGCAAGGCGCATTGCAGGGCGCGCATAGTCGGTGAAGCACATGAACGTACCGCCGTAAGGGCGCACGCCGCCGTGCAGTGCCATGCCGTTCATCGCAGAGGACATGCCGTGCTCACGGATGCCCCAGTAGATGTAGCGACCTGCGCGGTTGTCTGTATCGAACACGCCCATATCACCGGTTTTGGTGTTGTTAGAGCCCGTCAGGTCAGCAGAGCCGCCAACAGTTTCCTGCATGATCGGGTTGATCGCTGCGAGCGCCATTTCGGAAGACTTACGCGTCGCAACTTTTGGCGCGTCCGCTGTGATTTGCTTCTTCAACGCTTTGATTGTCGCGGCAAGCTTCTTTGGTGGCTCAAGATCATAGGCGCGGTTGAATTCAGCCTGTTTGTTGGCGGAGACGGATGCGAAACGCTCTTCCCACTCAGCGCGATCCGCTGCGCCGCGCGCGCCAATTGCTTCCCATGCGGATTTGATATCCGCAGGAACCTCGAATGCACCGCTTGTCCAGCCGTAGCCTGCTTTCGCTTCGGCCATTTGCTCTTCGTTTGTCAGTGCGCCGTGACCTTTGGACGTGTCTTGCGCCGCGTGACCCAGAGCGATGTGCGTTTTGCACGCGATCATAGATGGTTTTTTGGATTTCTTCGCGGCTGTGATTGCTGCGTCGATTTCTTCTGGGTTGTGACCGTCGATTTCCTGAACATGCCAACCGGATGCTTTAAAGCGTGCAACTTGATCCGTACGATCAGACAGCTCAACAGTACCATCGATGGTGATGTTGTTGTTGTCCCAAAGAACGACCAGTTTGCCCAGCTCATGACGGCCCGCAAGACCGATAGCTTCTTGAGAAACGCCTTCCATGAGGCAACCATCGCCAGCGATCACATATGTGTGGTGATCAACGATCTTTTTGCCAAAACGTGCGCGTTGGATTTCTTCTGCCATCGCAAAACCAACAGAGTTGGCGATACCCTGACCGAGCGGGCCAGTCGTGGTTTCAACCGCATCAAGAAGGAAGTTTTCAGGGTGACCCGCTGTCAGCGCGCCTTTCTGACGGAAGTTCTTGATCTGATCGAGCGTGACCTGCTTGTCGCCCACAAGATAGAGCAGGGAATAGATCAGCATAGAGCCGTGACCCGCAGACAGGATAAAGCGATCGCGATCTTGCCAGAGCGGTGCGCTTGCATCGAACTTCAGGTGCTTTTCAAAAAGAACAGTCGCGACATCGGCCATGCCCATTGGCATACCGGAGTGTCCTGAGTTGGCTGCGTGGATCGCATCCAATGTTAGCGCGCGAATAGCGGCGGCTTTGTTCCAGTGATCAGGATTGGCGGAGCGGAGAGCTGCAATATCCAAAAGGGTCGTCCTTTGTGAGGTGCGGTGGGTTCGTGCGCTCAATACCAATGTATGGCCAAAGATCAAGCACAGGAGGCCCTGATCAATGGGCCAAGACGCGTCATATTCGCTCAATCGGTCGATTTTTCTGGTGCTAGTGAGAATTTCACATACCTCAGGCACGCGGTTGGCCGTGCAAGCGATGCTTTTCAACTGAGCTGTGCAGATTGACTGAGACGTACATCAAACATCTGCTCCTTACTCGAAAGGGTTTTGGGGCGCTCGTGTTTTTACCCGAAACGATTGGAGTCTTGCTTTGTCAGAAATCTTATCACTTGCGGCCACGAACCTTCTGTCACCGATAATTCTATCGTTTGTGCTGGGGCTGTTTGCGGCTCTGACGCGATCTGACTTATCGATCCCCGAAGCTGTCGCTAAGGGCATGTCGATCTACCTGCTGTT
>NZ_JBDWVM010000257.1:0-9136 GCF_039984035.1 Planktotalea sp.
ATAATCACCGGACCCGTTTTCGGAATATTTGCGATTTGACTATCCGGCGTGTGCAGCTCAATGCCCATATGCCCCAATGCTTGCGCCCAGAAGTCTTGACCATCAGAAGCACCAGACTGCTCAAAGCGGCGAACGAGACGGATCAACGGGATTTTGCCCGTTAGCCACTCCATCACACGAATGACATTGGCTTTCCACGGGTTGGTAAAAGTGTTCGCATACGACAGCTTTCGCTTGTCATAGGGGGCCGGTTCGCTTGCATCGTTTACGCCTGTTTTAATGCCAGCCGGGCTCTGCACTTGATCTACCATGATTCAACTCGCTTCTGTCTGCCCCCGCTTCATACACAAAAACGGACGTGCTTAACAGGCTTCTCCAAAACGATCCGCAACCAGTGCCTCTAACGCCTCAGCTAGGGCCGCCGCGTCTGTGCCGCTCGTCTGCACTTCGATGCTCGTTCCTTTTGACGCGGCCAACATCAACAGCCCCATAATGCTATCCCCAAGCGCGCTCATCCCGTCGCGGCTTACTTCAGCAATCGCGTCAAACTCTTCGACGACCTCGACTAATTTTGCGGAGGCCCGCGCGTGCAAGCCCTTTTCATTGATGATTTTCAAGGTTTTGGTGACTGTCTCAGACATGAAACTCAGTCCTTTATTCAGACTTCTGAAATGTTTTGACTATTAATATACTTGCGCCCAGCGTCCTTCGCCGCGTCCACCGCATCCGACACAGACAGGTCTCGTGATTTAGCGAGTTTAATCAACATAGGAAGGTTCGCACCATATAGAATACGGCGCCCTTCCGGCTGACAGGCCAGCAATGACAAATTGGACGGTGATCCGCCAAACATGTCTGTTACGACCACTACGCCGTTTCCAACATCAACTGATTCTGCAGCGCTGCAAATTTCCGACTGTTTGGCAGAGCGGTCATGATCGGGCGCAATTGAAATGGCCATCACGCCTGCTTGCGTACCCACCACATGTTCGATTGCCGCGAGGTATTCTCGCGCGAGCCCGCCATGTGCAACGATCACTATTCCAATCAACAGCTAGACCTTTGATACAGTTTTCTACCTGCGCGATATCAAGGATTAAGCCCCTGCGCGCGTTCTAATTCTCGGTGCCTACATGACACCTGCCACCCAGCAAGCGCAAGAGTCTGCGCCACAACTTCCGTAACGGCAACCGAGCGGTGACGCCCGCCTGTACAGCCAAAAGCAATGGTGAAATGCGACTTACCCTCTTCCAGGTAGGCTGGCAACAAGCTCGTGCACAAAGCGCTAATTTGTTCGAGGAACGTTGCGTAGCGAGGATCTTCTCGCACATATGTCGCAACGCCGTCGTCACATCCTGTCAAGGGGCGCAAATCTGGATCCCAGTGAGGATTGCGCAAAAAGCGGCAATCGAAAACCATATCCGCCGAGCGCGGCAATCCGCGTTTGTAAGAAAACGAATGAACAGACACCGCTAAACGAAGCCCCTTCTCTACCGTAAACTGTCGCGTAATTTCTGCGCGTAGATCATGAGGGCTATAGTCAGAACTGTCGATCAAAACGCTGGCGCGATCACGTACCGATTCAAGAACTTGTTTTTCACGCGCGATACCGCGAAGCGGATCTTCACCACCTGCAAGCGGGTGACGGCGTCGAGTTTCAGAAAAGCGGCGCAACAAAACGTCGTCCGTACAATCAAGGTACAACACTTCGAATTCCAGATCAGAGCGCTGCGTCAGCTCTTCGATGGTTTCCAATAAGGCCGCTGTCGAAAACTCGCGATTTCGGGCATCGAGTCCAAGGGCTAGCGGGCGTGGATAAACCGGACCATTCAACAAACGAGGGAGCAAAGACAAAGGCATGTTGTCGATCGCCTCATAACCGCTATCCTCCAATGCATGGATCGCTGTAGATCGTCCCGCACCAGACGGTCCCGTCACCAAAACGAGCCTTTGTCGATCGACTTGGGAGGATGTGTCCGCAGTCATGTCTTTCGCTTTCGTTAAACCCTTAATTGATCGCTTGCCCTTTAAGATATTGTAAAAGCGCGAAAGGCAAACCCTCAATGCCGCAATTGTGAAAGAGGCGCAGGCTCGTACCACAAATGCTCATTTTGCGCTCATCTGGCAGTCGTTTCTCTTCCATCTCTGCGAGGTCCACAGCGCAAACCACTCGCGCTTGCTCAACGCTGTTGGATCGCAATATCCCAAAATTGCGCGCTTCTATTTGTCCAATAATCGCTGTTGGACAACTTACGAACAAATCCCCATCCACGCTGCGCACGTCACACTGATCATCTGCAACGAGGTCACATCCAAACGCGAGCATTTTCAACGCGACGCTCGATTTTCCAGAACCTGAAGGTCCGAGTAAAAGCACAGCTTGGCCTTGCCAAGACACAGACGTGGCATGAATACGCTTTATGGCGGTAGACGTCACCCCACCGCTCAGAGCGGAAGGCCGACAACAAATCGCGCACCCAAAGGTTCAGACGTTACATCAGCCGCCGTCGGGCGGATATTTTCTGCCCAAATCACGCCGCCATGTGCTTCGACGATTTGTTTTGAAATCGCGAGACCAAGACCTGAGTTGTTACCGAACTGTCCTTCAGGGCGTTCGGAATAAAAGCGTTTGAATACTTTACCGAGCGCTTGCTCTGGGATGCCGGGCCCCGTGTCTTCTACAACAATCAGAACGCGGCTTTCGCGCTGACGCGCCCAAACGCGGATCGCATCACCATCTTCGCAAAAGCTAATCGCATTCGTGATTAAGTTCACAAACACCTGTGCAAGACGCCCTTCGAGACCGGAAATCATAATCGGATCAGAGGGAAGATCAGCGATAAATTCGATACCTTCGCTCGAGGCTTGCTCGCCAAGGTATTCACACAGGTTATTCACCATGTAGAGAAGGTTAAAGCTTTCTTCGTCTTCTTTTACGAGTTCGCTATCAAGACGCGACGCATTAGAAATATCACTCACCAAGCGATCCAAACGGCGCACATCATGCTCGATAACTTGTAAGAGCTTTTCACGCTGATCTTCCCGCTTTGCAACACGCATTGTGCCAACCGCCGAACGCAATGAGGCAAGAGGGTTTTTGATCTCATGCGCCACATCAGCCGCGAATTGTTCATTGCTATCGATACGATCGTAAAGCGCAGCAACCATACCGCGCAGCGATCCTGACAAACGACCAATCTCATCTGGTCTCGCTGTCAGATCAGGAATGCGAATGCGCGCAGGGCTAACTTTGCCGTTGTCATTTCGGCGACCAACCTCAGCGGCCATCGCGAGGTCAGAAAGCGGGTTGGAGATCGTCGAAGCGAGAACGAGGCTCAAGCCAATCGACACAAGCGTCGCGATAAGGAACATTTGCAAAACGCGTTCACGTTCGCTTTTGACAAGATTTTCGATTTCACCTGAAGCACTGGCAAGGGCAACGATGCCAACATTTGAACCATTCAACATTATTGGTGTCGTGACAGTTAAAATGGCGCCGCCATCAGGGTTCAACCCCTTACCAACAAGGGTTTCGTTCGTGTTCGCACCTTGAATGAGTTCTAAAAATTGACTTTCCAGCGGGGCAATCTCGGCTGTGTCAGCATTGAAAAAGGGCGAAGTCGTAAAGGCCCAAAACCGCGATAAAGCGTCAACAATAATGGTTTTGCCTTGTTCCGTGCCAAGTTCCGCACTCAAATTAGCAGCGCTTCCCGTTGCATTTGCAAGAAGGGTGTCATCCGGACCGAAAACGAAAACTTCAACAGAGTTGCGCAAATCAAGATCGCGCAGGGTGTCTTCGATTTTCCCTTCGCTCCCGTCCAGATTGGTTTCGCCCAGCGCAACCATCTGCGCCTCAAACACATCGGCAACCAATTCCACTTCGCCAACCAAGGAAGCGGCGCGTTGCGAGGCCAAACTGTCACGCGATGCGTTTAGATAAAGAATACCAGCGACCAGCACGTTCAGCGCGATCAGGTTAAATGTAATAATTTTTCGTGTGAGCGGAGAGCGCTTCAGCGGGAAAAGACCCCGACGTGCGCGGCCATCGCGCACTTCTTGGTCAACGTTGTTGTCTGGCGCGATCCAATCATCGCCCAGAACAACATCCATTTCCTGTTTCGCGCGCGGAGCCCGTCTCGACGTCATTCGCTCGACCAGTGCCATTACTCTTCGTTGTACCTGTAGCCGATACCATAAAGTGTTTCGATGGCGGAAAATTCTTGGTCAACAGAGCGCATTTTTTTGCGCAGTCGTTTGATGTGGCTGTCAATCGTACGATCATCTACATAAACTTGATCGTCATAAGCAACGTCCATCAACTGATCGCGGCTTTTCACAAAGCCGGGGCGCTGCGCCAGAGCTTGCAAAAGCAAAAACTCTGTAACGGTCAAAGTCACGTCTTTGCCCTTCCACTTCACCGCATGGCGAAGAGGGTCCATTGTCAGCTCACCGCGTTCGATGATCTTGTTTTCGTCCGTTTCGGGAATTTCAACGCCGTCCTGAGCTTCCTGGCGCCGCAAAAGCGCGCGGATACGCTCCACCAACAAGCGTTGCGAAAACGGTTTTTTCACATAATCATCTGCACCCATGCGAAGACCGAGCACTTCGTCGATCTCATCATCTTTAGACGTCAGAAAAATGACCGGCATGGATGTTTTTTGACGCAGACGCTGAAGAAGATCCATGCCATCCATACGGGGCATCTTAATGTCGAGTACAGCCATATCTGGCAGCTTGCGATTAAAAGCATCAAGCGCCGATTGACCGTCGTTATAGGTTTCCACCTCAAAGCCTTCAGCTTCGAGAGTCATGGAAACAGACGTCAGGATATTCCTGTCGTCGTCCACCAATGCAATTTTGGACATGCCTGTTTTCCTTGTACTGCTCAATTACCAGTTATTTTTTCATCCTGTTTCGCCCGTTTCCCTTGCGTGATCAATCCCCTCACCCGAATCAGTAAGGTAAGCGTGACTTATTTGGCACCTAAAAGAGTTATTTTTCAGTTATTCTCACTTTCAAAACTGCCCAATTTACAAATCAAAACACATGATAGCGCTAACTGAAAAATGGTTGCGCTAACTGCGCCAAACCGTCCTGTTCATACCAGAAAAACGCATGTTAAGACGCGGTACCACCTCTGGGATTTGGGGGTAGTCGGTCGCAGAGAAGTCTCTGCGATTGTTAGATCAAGGCAGGCCGGTTGGCACTGCAACAGGAGAATTCTCATGACCACAGGACGGGTAAACCCTTCTTTCAAGCTCGAAGATCAAGGCATCACGGAGCTTGGGTCAGTTTATTATAACCTGACAGAGCCAGCATTGGTTGAGGCCGCTTTGAAGCGAGGCGAAGGCGAGCTTGGCAATGGCGGCGCTTTCCTTGTGACGACGGGCAAATTCACCGGTCGCTCCCCAAAAGATAAGCACGTTGTGAAAACCGCAGATGTTGCAGATAAAATCTGGTGGGAAAACAACGCCGAAATGTCCCCAGAAGGCTTTGACGCGCTTCACGCTGACATGATCGAGCACATGAAGGGTCGTGACTACTTTGTTCAGGATCTCGTCGGCGGCGCCGATCCAGCCCACTCTATCGACGTGCGCGTTGTCACTGAACTCGCATGGCACGGTCTGTTCATCCGCACGATGCTGCGCCGTCCAGAACGCGATATCCTCGATGACTTCACCGCTGATTTCACAGTCATCAACTGCCCATCCTTCCAAGCCGACCCAGAACGCCACAACTGTCGCTCTGAAACAGTCATCGCGATGAACTTTGAGAAAAAGCTCATCCTGATTGGCGGCACCGAATATGCGGGCGAAAACAAGAAATCTGTCTTCTCGCTTCTGAACTACCTGCTACCGGAAAAGGGCATCATGCCGATGCACTGCTCTGCGAACCACGCGAAAGGTAACCCAGTCGATACGGCTGTCTTCTTTGGTCTGTCAGGTACTGGCAAAACAACGCTCTCCGCCGATCCAGATCGCACATTGATTGGCGATGATGAGCACGGTTGGTCCGATCGCGGTACGTTCAACTTTGAGGGCGGCTGCTACGCGAAGACAATCAACCTCAACCCTGAGGCTGAACCGGAAATCTACGCGACGACGTCTAAGTTCGGCACAGTGATCGAGAATATGATTTACGATCCTGAAACCAAAGAGCTTGACTTTGAGGACGACAGCCTGACAGCCAACATGCGTTGCGCCTACCCGCTGCACTACATTTCCAACGCATCAGATAGCGCACTTGGTGGTCACCCGAAGAATATCATCATGCTCACATGTGATGCATTCGGCGTCCTGCCCCCCATCTCCCGCCTGACACCTGCGCAAGCGATGTATCACTTCCTGTCTGGCTTCACGTCCAAGGTTGCGGGCACAGAACGCGGTGTGACCGAGCCAGAACCAACATTCTCAACCTGCTTTGGTGCGCCTTTCATGCCCATGCGCCCTGAAGTCTACGGCAATCTGCTGAAAGATAAGATCGCTCAGCATGGCGCGACGTGCTGGCTCGTCAACACAGGCTGGACAGGCGGCGCATATGGCACAGGGTCACGCATGCCGATCCGCGCAACACGCGCCCTTTTGACGTCTGCTTTGGATGGCTCCTTGACCGAGGCGGAATTCCGCAAAGATCCGAACTTTGGCTTTGAAGTTCCTGTATCCGCACGCGGCGTTGCCGAAGTCCTTTTGGACCCACGTCGGACATGGGACGATTCAGCGTCCTATGATCGCCAAGCCGCGAAACTGGTACAAATGTTCGCCGACAACTTCGAACAGTACCTGCCTTTCATCGATGAAGACGTGAAAGCCGCTTCAATCGGCTAACGGCTGGTTCCACATGCGATGTGACATTAAACGCCCCTGAGACAATCAGGGGCGTTTCTTTTTGCGATCAAAGACCTAGATTGTCTGTAATGAAATGGATCATACTCTTTTGCAGCCTGCCAATGGTGGCGTTTGCCCAAGGCTTTGCAGGATTAGGCACAGAAGCGGAAGGCTTTGCTGTGCCAGAACGCGGCCACGAACTCTCCTTTCCAGACGATCATGGCCCGCATCCAGAATATCGCATTGAATGGTGGTATCTTACGGCAAATTTGCAGGATGCTGGCGGCGTTGAATATGGGTTGCAGTGGACACTGTTTCGCTCCGCGCTCAGCCCGAAAGTCGAAACCGGCTGGGCCGCATCGCAATTATGGATGGGCCATGCGGCCGTTACCACGCCAGACGCCCACTACGTCACAGAACGATTGGGGCGCGGAGGTATTGGACAAGCAGGTGTCACGCTGAACGACGGGTTTGAAGCCTGGATCGATGATTGGCATATGCGCGGCGCACTTGACCTCGACGCTCTCGATCTGGCAGCAAGCGGGCCCAACTTTTCCTATGATATGAACCTGCAGGCCAAGGGCCCGCTCACCTTGCAAGGCGACAAGGGGTTTTCAGTCAAATCCGCAGAAGGACAAGCCAGCTACTACTACTCGCAACCCTTTTATGAGATTGGAGGCACTTTGGCGCTGCCAAGTGGTGATGTAGCAGTCACAGGGCAAGCTTGGCTCGACCGAGAATGGTCATCGCAGCCCTTGGGAAGTTCGCAAAAAGGGTGGGATTGGTTCTCGCTCTCTTTAGAAAGCGGCGCGCGCATGATGGGATTTGTGCTGCGATCCGACACCGATGCGCCCTACACCTCTGCGACATGGATTGATGCAGACGGCACCACCAGCCCAATGCCAAACGGCGCGTTTAAAGCCCAAGCGTTACAATGGTCCGACGTCGCCAAGCGCCGCATTCCTACGCAATGGACCTTAAGCTTGCCCCAGAAAGATGTGGACGTCACGGTCACTGCACTTAACCCAGAGGCTTGGATGACGACCTCTGTGCCTTATTGGGAGGGACCAATTTCGATCAAAGGCAGTCATAACGGGCGCGGGTATCTGGAAATGACTGGTTACTAGGCCAGATTTCATAAACCCACCCCTCCTCTCTAGACTGTGATGATCAAGGCGCTAGCGCCGCGACCATGGAGCGTGTAGCACACATTCATGAACACGAATTTCCCATTCACCCGTGATCTGGTTCTCATTGGCGGAGGTCACGCACACGCGCTTTTGCTGCGCATGTGGGCGATGAACCCACTTGCTGGCACCAGAGTTACGGTCATTAACCCCGCCCCGACTGCGCCCTATAGCGGCATGCTTCCGGGCTTTGTAGCAGGGCATTATTCCAGCCAAGAGCTCTACATCGATCTCATTCGTCTCGCGCGCGCAGCGGGCGCGCGTATTATTCTCGGCAAGGCCATGCAAATAGATCGCGCAGCAAAGCAAGTGATCGTGCCAGATCGCGCGCCGATTGGGTATGATGTGTGCTCCGTTGATATTGGCATTACCTCTGGCATGCCTGAGCTGGACGGCTTTACGGAACACGCGGTTCCCGCCAAGCCGCTCGATGATTTCGCGCGGATTTGGGATGGGTTTTGCCGCGAAACTGGAAAGGCTGAGGTCGCAGTTTTGGGCGGCGGCGTAGCGGGTGCAGAAGTTGCGATGGCAGCCGCACATCGCTTGCGCGCTCATGGGCGCGATGCTGAAGTCAGCCTCATTGATCGCTCCACCGCTCTGTCCCGTCTCGGCACGCAAGCGCGGCGCAAAATTTTCAACGCTTTTGAACAGTTGGATGTACGTCTTCACGAAAACACCACCGTCACGCGGGTCAAGGCGGATCACTTAGAGGTTCAGAACGGCCCTAACATACCCGCGATGTTGACCTTGGGCGCTGCTGGAACCCGCGCCTATGATTGGATCACGCAGACCGGGCTTGCCTTGGAAAACGGCTACATTCGTGTCCTACCAACCCTGCAAAGCGAAACTGATCCTGATATATTCGCCGTTGGTGACTGCGCCCATCTAAGGCATGCGCCCCGCCCAAAGGCCGGTGTTTTTGCGGTGCGAGAAGCACCGTTCCTTTTCCAAAATCTACGCGCCGCGCTCACAAATGGGGCGATGAAAGACTATCACCCGCAGTCTGATTACCTCAAACTAATCTCTCTTGGGGGCAAGGTCGCGCTTGCCGAGAAACGATCCATCGCCCTTTCCGGTGCGATGATGTGGCGTTGGAAGGATCAAATTGATCGCAAGTTCATGGAT
>NZ_JBDWVM010000258.1:0-14748 GCF_039984035.1 Planktotalea sp.
GCCTGTTTGGTGAGCTCAGCAGGCGCTTGCGCTAGGCTGAGGGACGGCAGGACGGCCAGTGCCGCCGTGAGTAGGATGCGTTTCATAGGCTCTCCAAGTAAGCGATCAATGCATCGCGGTCGGCTGTGGGTAGGTCGATGACCGCATCGCGTTGTGCTTGCGCTTCGCCGCCGTGCCAAAGCACCGCCTCAAGCAGCGAACGCGCGCGCCCGTCATGTAAGAAATAGGTATGTCCGCTGACCTGCTCTGTCATGCCAATGCCCCAGAGTGGTGGCGTGCGCCATTCTTGCCCACTCGCGCGAGCCTCTGGGCGATTGTCAGCAAGGTCAGGGCCCATATTGTGGAGCAGCATGTCTGTGTAAGGCCAGATCAATTGGAAGCTTTGCTCTGGTTGATCCTCAAGACGATGGGTCACGAAGCTGGGTGTGTGGCAGGCGATGCAGCCCGTGGTGTAAAAGATCTCCTTGCCACGCAGGACCTGCGGATCATTCACCTTGCGGCGCGCGGGAACGGCTAGGTTGCTACTGTAAAACGTCACCAGATCAAGCCCGATGTCATCGATCTCAAACACGCGATCATCCGCATCGCCGTGGGTGGCGGATTGGCAATCGCTTTGCGCCGCTGTGCAATCACCTGCGCCAGCGGGATGCAGTGAAGAGGAAATGCCAATATCACCGGAAAACGCGGCGGCGGATTGCTCCAATATACTCGGGTTGCCAGCCTTTAGCCCAAAACGGCCCAGCATAGGTTGATCGTGAACGTGCGACCATACGATATTGGGCCGCCCCGAAATGCCGTCACCATCGCGATCTTCGGGATCGGCGTTGGCTAAAATGTCTGCGGCGGGAATGGCCTCTAACAACCCAAGGCCTATCATCTGCGGCGTCACGCGCGGGCTGAGCATGGCCTGCGGATGTAGATCGCCATACCCAAGATTTGCAGCCCTATAGGTGGGGTGGCGCAAGGAAATCTCAGTGCCGTCAGCGAGGGTGATCACCTCTTCCTCGTAGTTGATATCAAGACGATATTCGGCGGGGTGACCCTGCACGGCGAGGTCCTGCATCTGGCTGCCGTAGGTCGGGTCGGGCAGGGTGGCGATGTAGCCTTCAATCTCGTGCATCGCTTCTGCATCGGGCGCAGGAATTGAGATGCGCAAGAACATCGAAATCGCATTATCATCTGCATTTTCAGGGGGATGGCCGCGGCCGTCCTTGATGTGGCACCGCTGACACGAGCGCGCATTATAGAGCGGACCAAGCCCGTCAGAGGCCAGCGTAGAGGACGGGGACGAAACCCAAAGTTTGCGGAACAGCGCATTGCCGAGTTTGAAGTTAAGTTCGTCCTCAAAGGAGATGTTGTCGGACGCTTGCGAGAACGCATTTGAATCGCTCATGGCACGCACGGTTGCGGCGCCTCCAGAGCGTTCTTCAAACTTTTGCGCCTTGCTGAAATCGTGGGTCGGGGTGGTGACCGCATCGATTCGGGCCGCTTCTGCCGCTGTACGTGGTACAATTTTGAGGTGTAGATCCTCCAACTCAGTGGCAAAGGTGACCGCTGGCTGCGCAAACAGCAAAAAAATCGTTCCAAATGATGTGAGTTTCAAGGTCTGGACTTTCTTCTCTTCCTATTTCTGATTAATATACTCAGGAACGAAGGGCGGCGAGTCCTTAAATTCGAAATTTGGACGTGAAGGCCGCGACATGACGCCTCTTGTTAAACATCTACCGCTCGAGCAGCGAGACATCGTCACGCATAAAATTGATGACCGCTGGCGCAGTGTTTTGACCCATGTTCGGCTGATTGCCTTGCAATGTCGCAGCGCGGCGCGTTCTGATCTTTTCAAGGCTTGTGCCTTGTTATCACTGGAAGAAAACGTAGCGCGCGATGCGCATCTGACGGCCCTATTGAAGGGGCTGCGCAATGCGATGTCGCGCGATCCTGTTTTCTTCAGACCCGGTGTTTATGAAACAAGTTTTGACGAGAATTGGTTGATCCAAGCCTTGTGTGCGCGTGAGGCGGAAGACTGGGACAGTTTTCGCTTTCTCATCCACTCCCGTATCGCCCCATCGCACAGGCGGCATGTGATTTTCCTCATCTGCGGGATACTGGAGCAAAATTGTAAAGTTTAGAATTATTCTAAACTGGTCTTGGCATCTGTGAAAATTTCATTATTTATGGTGAGGCAAGCCAGCGATAGAGCAAGCCAGCACCACATTTACGAAATTCAGAATGGAGCTCGGTATGACCCAGACCGCAATGACACTTTCACAAGACGCGAGCGCGGCAATTGTTGAAGCACTGAATCAATCAGTTGCAGAGACGGCAGTGGCGACGATGCTTGCTCAAAACTTTCACTGGAACGTTACAGGCATGGCATTTGGCCCGCTGCACGATCTGTTCCAAAAAATTTACGAAGATCACTTCATCGCGCAGGACGATCTGGCCGAGCGTATCAAAGCGCTAGATGGTCACGCCGAAGGCACGCTTGCGGGCATGTTGAAACGCTCCAAAGTTGCAGAGCATTCTGGCGACGCGAGCGACAAAGAAATGATCAAAGCGATGATGGAAGCGCAAGAAACGCTTGCCTCCACGATTGCGGGCTGCGGTGAAATAGCGGCAAGCCATGGCGATACTTTGACCGAAGATCTGTGCATTGCACGCGGTCAAACGCATGAGAAATTTGCTTGGTTCCTGCGCGCGATGCTGCGCTAAGCCGCTTAAACTAAACTAAATCAAGGCGCTAGACGGTATCAAACGGTACTCTGGCGCCTTTTTTGCGGCATTTCTTTTCATAGGCACCACGCCAGCCTTTGAACTTACCTAGATGCTCTTGCTGCGTCATGAGCATTTCAACAAACGCTTCTTTGTGTTTGTTCTTCTTCAACTCTTTGAACAGCGACTTTTGCGCCTTCGTCATCGCGCAACCAATGCAATGACCTTCGCGTTTGTATTTGCACACATCGATGCAGGGTGAGGGCGTTTTACTCATGATCTTTACCTTGCGTGAAAAAGGAGGGCGCGCCGCGCCCTCCTTAAGCTGGGTGTCAAAACGGTCGGGTTATTGAAACACAGCTTCCGGATCGTCGAGGCTGTCTGAGCCTTCAAACGCGATTTGGTCAAGGCCAAGCGCCGTTACAACACGTTCGATTGAACGGGTTTGATCGATCAAGCCGTTCACGCCGCCCATGACCAAGGCTTCACCGGCCTCATTTCCGCGTTCAATCATTTGATCGTAGGAAAAGCCTGCTTCGGCTGCGGTTTTGATACGGCCAAGTGCCAACATTGTTGTGCTGAGCTTGGCTTGCATTTCTGTGTCGAGCGCTGCGTCCGCTTCTGCGACTAAATCCGCGAGGGAGGGGCCAGATACGAGCGAGCCATCAACGCGGACATATTCACCGAGGTAGACGTTTTGCACGCCAAGGCCGTCAAAATAGTGGCTGTTGTGCGTGTTGTCAGAGAAGCAATCGTGCTCTTCTTCCGGATCGTTGAGCATGAGGCCGAGGCGCATACGCTCACCAGCGGTTTCACCGTAAGACAAGGAGCCCATGCCCGTCAGGATCGCGGCGAGACCTGCGTCCTCATTCGCTGTCAGCTCTGCACGTGCGGCGCCCTCTGAGCCCCATTGCGCGACCATGAACTCAAGGTCGGTGATGAGAAGGTCTGTCGCGGCCTGCAGGTAGTCTGCGCGGCGATCGCAGTTGCCATTCGTGCAAGCGTCGCCCGCAGCAAAGTCGGTCCAAGAGCGGTTGCCAGCGCCAGCGCCGTGACCGTTAAGGTCCTGACCCCAAAGCAGGAATTCAATCGCGTGGTAGCCTGTGGCCACGTTTGATTCAATGCCATCTGCTTCCTGCAACGTTTCTTCCAGAAGCGCAGGTGTGATCGCGCTTGCATCAACATCTGTGCCAGACAGTTTGAAGGATGCGTTTGCAATGACGTTCAACGCTGCGAATTCGTTTTCATCGGATGGGCCGCCGTAGGAGGCGTCGACGTAGTCGATCAGACCTTCGTCGAGCGGCCAAGCGTTTACTTTGCCTTCCCAGTCATCAACGATTGCGTTGCCGAAGCGAAAGACTTCTGACTGCTGATATGGGACGCGGGCCGCAAGCCAAGCCACGCGCGCTGCGGTCAGGTTTTCTGCGGATGGATCACTTGCCAGAGCCTTTACCGCTGCGTTCAAACGCTGCGCTGTTACGAGGCTGTCTTCATACTTTGCGACTGCGATGTTTGCATAAGTATCAAGGACTTGTGCCTTTTCAACAGCCATTGCGGGGGATGCAAACGCCAAAGCGACGGCTGTGGAAAGCAGATAGTTTCGTTTCATATTTTTTCCGATTTAATGAAGTGTCGTTACGTTGGAAGGTGGATAAGGGGTGACATCGCGTGGCACGCTCAGATGCATCTGTTTAAGCGCGAGGCCAAAACTTGCAGCAAGGTTTGAAACAAGCGGTGCAACATCGGCGCGCACAAGCAAGGTCGCGATGAGCATGGCATCTTCGCGCTCGCCCATTGCGGCGCTTGCGATGAAATTCGCAAAGCAGGATTCATCAGATCCCAGGCATTTGCATTGAACAGAATGGCGCATCAGCGGGCGACGACCATGACGAGCGCATAGATCACAGAGCTGTTCAAACGACTGCAACGCACGCGCGCCTTTTTCAGCGCCAAGCGTGCAGATGAAATCGTTACGCACCTGCATTTGCGAGTCCGCCCCATTGCACCAAAGACGGAGATAAATGACAGCAGCAGCTTCGACGCTATCAAGCTCGTTCAGGAAGCCAACTGCCGTGCCACCACGGTTGTGTTGACGCGATTGGGCGCGGTGCGACTGGTTCATTTCGTCAAGATCAACTTGCCCGCACGTGTGATGCGCAGCGTGTAAGTTTGCGAATCCAAAGCGATTTGCGCCAATTCACCGCCTTCGGTCAGATCGCGTGCGGAGTAGGTGGGCAGGACCTGTTGTTGTTCTTGCTTTGGCGGAACGGAGTGAAAGCTCATCACATCAACCCCCACAGTTTTGCAGTCGGTGTTTGGCGCAGAGTGTCATGTTGCATGTTGAAATCCTTACATCTCTCATAGGTCGGCTTCCCATGTAGACTCAGGGTGGCTTGACTAATCTATTTCTGAGTTATTTGCTCGGATAAGTCAACCCGACAAAATTAGTTGGGTATTATGTCGGGCAAAAAAAATCGCAGCCTGTCGTCAAGCAGACTGCGATCTCTCAATTGAAATGGTGGATATTTCTATTCTGCGCTGCGCAAAACCATATGCGGTTGCCCGTCTGAGGTTTTGGCAGGCGTGGTGCCATCTTCGTTTAGTGTCACGTTTACCTGCCGTCGATACGAGCTAAACGCGTCTGATGTCACCACATCGACAGGGGTGTCGAAGATAACTGTGACATACCAAAAGCCTGCATTGGCCGAGCGCACAGCTTTCAAGGTGCCCTCAAAGGCATGTCCCAGATAGGTGCCAGACACGCGTTGCCCGACAAACCAACCGCGTGGTGCGTTTGATTTGGACATGGCGCTCAATGTGTTCCAATCGCGATAGCCCCATTGCCGGGCAATGGTTTCGAGCGCGAGGGATTGCGTAATGGGTGTTTGTTTTTCCGCCATTGCGCCGCGGAGGCGTTTGGCTTGCGCCTTAAGCGCATCAATAGAGGGCACGGGTGTGCCACCAGTCGTTTGTGTCATTGGTTTAGTCCCATTTGAATATGGGTCACGAAAGCATTGGGGGTGTTCGCATTGCCACCGTCTTGTGACCATAAGTCAAAGGGGTGAAGGTCGTATAGGTGCTGCATTTACCTAAAGGTTGCCCTCGCGAACGGCAGGAGGCAGCGCTCCTGAGGCTCATTTAGGATGTGGATGATGGTTTGTCTAGACCATTGCGCAGCCAAATATAGGACAGCACCGCAGATCCGAGCGCGGGCAGCGTCAACAAAAGCGATGCCGCCGTCACATACATCGATAAATGTTGGTGCGGCTCAAGCGGGGTATGTACCTTGCCGGTTGTGCGAAGATGTTCGCGTAACATATCGAGCGCCGCATCCTGTTTGAGCAACGCGGCGGGGCGATTGAGTTTGGGCACGGCTTCAGGTGCTTTTGGCGTGTTTTTCTGTGGGCTTGGGTTGGAAAAGTTCTCGCTGGCGTCTTGTACCAGCATGTCCAGATAGCCGACCATCTTTCCCAGTGCTTCGTTGAAGTCGTCCATCACATCTGCGGTCAATGCGCGGACCTCGTCATGCCAAAGCACTGCATTTGCAGCTACGATCTGAGTGAGCCGTTGCGTAAGCTCTTGGGAAATATGCGAACAATCAGCTTCTTCGATAGGGGTGTGCCCTGGGACGCTTCCGACGCCTAGGCAGATAAAGGGGGGCGTTTGTGGTGTCGCTTCGATTTCATAAAGGGCAATGCGAAGATTGTCGAAATCCAAGAAAACCAGATCATCGCAATCCCAAGTCACAGAACGCGAGCCTGCATGCTGCGCGACGGCGCTCTTTAGGATTTCGTCCGCCAACAAATCGATTGCTATACTGGGGCAATCCCTGAGCATGATTGCTGCGATATTCGCTCTATAGGCCTGTTTTGCCATCTATCGTGCTTCCCTTCACAAGTCTTGAGTAAGGTATTGTTAAGGAAGGTGGCTGGATTGTGTCGAAAGGTGTATAAAATTAAATTTACACGCTCTGGGTGTTGTTTTTGTTGCTGAGAGCGACGTATTTTCACGCTCTCAGCCTAATTTTTTAGCTCACCAACTGTCAGTTTGTTCTAGCAACGCTGCAATCAGTGAGGGTTTACATTAACCTGCGCGTTGTGCAGCGTAAACGATGGCGCGTAGATAGTTTCCGCTGTCATTCCAGCTTTTCAGCGCTTCATAGTTTCTTGTGCCTTCGCCAAAAGGCTGTCCCGCGCGCCAACCGTTTTGGCGCAGCATGTTTGCCGCTGTCGCGAGCGCATCCACTGCATTGTAGGGATCCGTGCGTCCGTCACCATTTCCGTCGACGCGGAAACGTAGCCAGTTTCCAGCAAGAAACTGCATATGACCCAGCTCGCCAGAGGGGCCACCACCAGTCTGTGGGCTGACCATGCCCGCATCAATCATTTGCAGCGCGGCAATTGTATGCGGTTGGAACTTCGGGTGGCGGCGGCAATAAGAGGACAGGGTGACAGCGCCGCTGACCACAGGTGTCTTGCCGAGATAACCGCCCCAGCTTGTTTCCAAACCCCAAATTGTCGCAAGAAGGCTTGCAGGAACGCCAAATCGTTGCTCGATGGCGTTAAAGGTGTTCCTGTTGCTCGCAACTTTGCTGCTCACACGTTTGATGAAGGCATCCGCAGAACCGCCAGAGCGCTTTGACAAAAAGCGTGCGGGATCGCTTTGCAGAGTACCTGTTTGGTTGCTTGGATTTGATTCAAAGCGCCAAGTGATGCCAGACAGTTTGGCGTTCGCCAAAGCGTTCAAACCGCGTTGGCCCACACCTGATGACTGGGCCAGACCGGCCAATGTCTGTTTGTAGCTGTTAAAATTTGCTTTGTTAGTAATGCACTCGGCAGAATGTGCACTTTGTGCAGCCAGTACAAAGGCAGCTGCTGCGAAAAAACGTTTCATAAAACTCTCCCAAACCGAACTATTCTTGGGTGGTATGTTACCGTTGAACGGTTTGGGAGCAATGTAAAAACGTCTTAAAGGTATTGAACAGATAGGATTGTTGTAACCATCACAACCAAGGCCAGACGACGCAAAAGGCCGATTGAGCGGTGTTTCCAGCCGTATTTCGCTTTATGGCGGGCTGCGTGTTTGGCTGTGATATGCGCAATGCGCCGTGCAAAGTCCAATTGCCCACGTTTCCATTCATCCAAAGAGGAAATTGGAAACATTTTGGGAAGGCTCATTTGACCCGCTTCAGCGCTATGACCGCCCGATTGCTTGGAAATCAAGGACTGTAGCGTGCGTTCAATATCGCTTTGATCCACCATAAAGGCGGCATTGTTGCGGGTAAGGGAATTCATATTAGGGGAATAGGTCATCGTTAAATTTCACCGTTTGCTGCTCGATGACCTAGGGTTAGGCAGCAAATTGGTGCAAGTTTTGTTTCCAAAATGGAAAATGTTGGCCGAAACGGGCACAATTGTGGCGATTTGGCCCCATTGATTAATGGTTATGGTTGTATTTGGAAAGCATCGGTAAACCTGAAACTCAGCTACCATTCTTTTCATAAGCTTCAAAAAGGTCGGAAACGAGCACACCGTTTATCTTCATTCCGGTCAAATCGGCTTCACAGATTTCAACGTCCCTTAGCGTGGACTGCGAAATGGAGACGCTAGACAAGTTGGCATTTTGAATGTTTGTCCCACCAAGGTTCACATTGTGGAACTTAGCTTCTCCGAGATTAACGTCATCAAAGCTTGCTGCGCTCAGGTTCGTATCTCTGAAGGTGGCATTACTCAAAACAGCAAAGAAACTCGCGCTTTCTAGATTAACGCCATCAAATTGAGCGGCCGCCATATTGGCACGTTCATAGCGAGAGCCTGACAAATCTGGACCGTCGAACGGGTTTTGCATGCTCATCGAGTTTCTCCAATAGATCGCCGCTTATATAGCAGAAAATATCATGCCCGTGATGCTTTGAGAATACCGCGCCTTAGAAAGACAGCCGCACACTTGGATCACAAACAAAAAAGGCGCTCCGAAGAGCGCCTTTTCTTAAGTCTTGGACCGTAACTTATACGGAGTAGTACATGCCATACTCAACTGGGTGTGGCGTGTGCTCATAAAGTTCTACTTCTTCCATTTTCAGAGCGACATAGCCTTCGATCTGATCTTTGGTGAACACGTCGCCTGCCAAGAGGAAGTCGCCGTTTGCTTGCAGCTCGTCCAGAGCTTCACGCAGGGAGCCACATACTGTTGGGATATCCGCCAGCTCTTCCGCAGGAAGGTCATAGAGGTTTTTGTCCATTGCTTCGCCGGGATCAATTTTGTTTTTGATGCCGTCAAGGCCAGCCATAAGAAGTGCTGCGAAGCACAGGTATGGGTTTGCAGATGGATCAGGGAAACGTGCTTCAACGCGCTTCGCTTTCGGGCTTTCTGTCCATGGGATACGGACACAACCGGAACGGTTACGTGCAGAATATGCGCGCAGAACAGGTGCTTCGAAGCCAGGGATCAAACGCTTGTAGCTGTTTGTGGATGGGTTCGTGAACGCGTTCAGAGCTTTCGCGTGCTTCAAGATACCGCCGATGAAGTAGAGCGCTTCTTGAGACAAGTCAGCATATTTGTCGCCAGCGAACAAAGGCTTGCCATCTTTCCAGATGGACATGTTCACGTGCATGCCTGTGCCGTTATCGCCGTAGATTGGCTTTGGCATGAATGTCGCGGATTTGCCGTAGGCGTGTGCCACGTTGTGGATCACGTATTTGTATTTCTGAAGTTCGTCAGCTTGCTTTGTGAGGCTGTCGAAGATCAAGCCAAGCTCGTGCTGGCAAGATGCAACTTCGTGGTGATGCTTATCAACCTTCATGCCGAGACGCTTCATTGTAGAAAGCATTTCGCCGCGCAGGTCTTGAGCTTCGTCGATTGGGTTTACTGGGAAGTAACCACCTTTGACGCCAGGCCGGTGGCCCATGTTGCCCATTTCGTACTCTGTGTCTGTGTTCCAAGCTGCGTCTGTTGCGTCAACTTCGAAGGACACTTTGTTCATTGTGTTGGAGTAACGAACATCGTCGAACAGGAAGAATTCTGCCTCTGGACCCATGTATGCAACGTCGCCGATGCCGGATGCTTTGAGGTATGCTTCTGCTTTTTGTGCTGTGCCGCGTGGGTCACGCTCATATGCTTCGCCTGTGTCAGGCTCAACGATAGAGCAGTGAATGCAGAGCGTTTTCTCAGCATAGAAAGGGTCAAGATAAGTAGATGTTGTATCTGGGACCAATTTCATGTCGGAATTTTCGATAGACTTCCAACCTTCGATGGAAGAACCGTCAAACATGAAGCCTTCTTCGAGGAAGTCTTCGTCAACCAGGTCAACGTCTACTGTAACGTGCTGAACTTTACCGCGTGTATCGGTAAAGCGGATGTCGACATATGCGACTTCCTCATCTTTGATTTGCTTTAGAACGGCTGCAATACTCATGTGCCTTATGTCCTCTTTAGAGTTGATAGTGTTGGTATGACTTACAGAGCGTCCGAGCCGGATTCACCGGTACGGATACGAATGGCTTGTTCAACAGGGCTGATGAAAATCTTGCCGTCGCCGATTTTGTCTGTCTTGGCTGCGTTAACGATAGCTTCAACAGCTGCGTCAACTTGATCGTCGTCCAGAACAACGTCGATTTTAACCTTTGGAAGGAAATCAACAACGTATTCTGCGCCACGGTACAGTTCCGTATGGCCTTTTTGACGACCGAAACCTTTGACTTCAATCACGCTAAGACCCTGAACACCAACGTCTTGAAGTGCTTCTTTCACTTCGTCGAGCTTGAAAGGCTTAATGATCGCTTCGATCTTTTTCATGATGGGTTCCTCCCGTGAATATTCTCATTCGGAGAAACCACTTTAAACAGTGGGGTACAAACGGATAGAGCCAGCGGGCAGGGGGTTTGCGGGATTGCCTGACTGTTCGTGATCTAAAATTGAGCTAATTGCACAAAAAATAGGCGAAATTGAATCTCCGATTTGCGTTACGCGGCTCAGCTTTCGAAGATCATGCTTTTCAAGGTGGGATTGCGCCGCGATTCTAGGCGTTGCAGAATTTCTATACACTATGGGGCGCTTCGGAAAACAGTTGCGGCCGATAGCCCGCTTAGCCGTCCAGTGTTTGGCACCCAATTTCCATGCCGCCCGCATATAAAACATGTGGATCATCAAAAATCAGTTCAATAATGTCATGTTCTTTTGGCGCACTGAGGGTCACATACTCCCCATCGATCAAATCCTCGGCAGGCACCATTTTCTCTTTGGAGGCATAGAGCGCTTGGGCGCGCCAATCGCGGATCAATAGTTTTGTCCCGATGGGAACGATGAGATCGTCTTCGGGGCGATTGTGTCCGAGAGAGCCTGCTTTGATATGCACGGTATCAATCGTAATGCGCTTGCGACGCACACCGCGCAAGATAACCATGCCCGCGTCGCGCGTAATAATGCGATCACCGGGCGCGATGTCGCCCGCAGGCAATTCGCCGTCCATCGTATAGACAATTGTATCTGCGCAAAGACCGCTTTGGCGCTGCTTGGCATGCGCTGCTTGATCTTTTGAGGTCTGTAAGTCCTCATCGCGCTGGGGCGAGTGCTGCTCCATGGGCGAATATCCTGTCTGCTCTAGTGGTCATTTTCGACCTTGTTAAGAAAAGGTTAATCGCAATCTGTACGCGAATCTAGCGTCTTCTAGGGTTGCATTCAGGAAGTGTGACAATTTTAGTTTCGCAAAGCTGCATTTTTCCTCTCGCCTTACTCAGAACGCTTTGCTAAGAGGCGCGCAGTGCGGGTGTGGCGGAATTGGTAGACGCACCAGATTTAGGTTCTGGCGCCGCGAGGCGTGGGGGTTCGAGTCCCTTCACCCGCACCATTTCACAAAACACTTTGGATCTAGTTGTGCGCCCCTCAGACGAGCGGGACAGGGACGTATCTGAATGCGTCGCCCATGCGCACAATGCGTCCAACGCCGGGAAACGGGAAATGATAGCCTGCGATCAGGAGTTGTTCGTCGGCGGCTTGGGACAGCAGCCGTTTGCGCGTTTGAACGGCGAGGGGTTTTTTGATATCCGCGCCCACGGTCCAATCGGGACGCTCTAGGCCCGCGATGTAGTGAACAGCCGTGTCGACGAGATGCAACAGGGTGCTGCCTTGGCTTTCCAAACGAATGGCATAGTGACCATGGGTGTGACCGGGCGCGGCGACCGCAAAAATGCCGGGCGCAATTTCTTGACCATCGGAATAACTGCGCATGCCATGGGCCACAGGCAACAGATGGCGGCGGCATTCTTCGATCATCTTGCGCAAACTTTTGGGTGCGCGGTTCGGATCTTGGGTCCAAAACTCAAATTCGATGTCGGGCAGGTAGTGCAAGGCGTTGGGAAAAACGCGTTCGCCTTGCAATGTCAGACCGCCCACATGATCGGGGTGGCCGTGGGTCAAAACAATGATGTCGATGTCGGCGGCAGACAGACCTAGGGATTGAAGCGATGAGACCAGACGCCCATTGTCTCGCTCATTACCGTGAAACGTCGTATCGCCCATGCCTGTGTCGATCAAAACGCGGGTGCCTTCTGTTTCGATCAGCATGATCTGCAAGGGCATTTCGGCCTGCGTCGCAGATAGGCCGTAACCCGACAAAAGCTCGCCAATGGCTGCCTTGCCTGCGTTTGCCGCGAACATCCCGACGCCCATGGAAAAACTACCGTCATCAATGATGCTGATCGTCATATCGCCCAGCATAAAGCGTCGGATCGCGCGCATTGGCATTTGATCGCTCGCATCTGCAGGGCCACTCGGGATCAAGTACAGCCCAGTCCCCGCGCTTAATCCCAGAATGGCATTTCGCCTCGTGATCAGTGAGGGCATGTTTCGTCTCCGGTCTTTGGCTGGTTTGTTGCTGAACTTCCCCTTTATCGGCGTCGTGACGCAAATCACGTTGTGGAGAGCGCGCAGTGCTTAGCGACGCGCAACCTTGCCCATTTGAGAGGCGTTTTGATGCAAAATCGTGGCGGATTTGGCGCTTCTTACGCAAAGTTCCCCCGTTGATTTCACAATTTCTTTGAGCACTTGTTGTTATGGGAATATGGTCTGGGAGTTATCTTCTTGCGCGTCGAGCATATAAAAAAATAAAGCAGCGTAAGGAGTATAGTTCTAATTGAGGTAGGACAATTATGCCATTTACAGATGTCATAGATAACTATGCCAATGGTGCCACAGGCACGCTTTCCACGACGGATGGTGGGTCGGTTGGCTATACCGTGACTGCCAACGTCAGTACAATCTCACGTCCCAATACCGATCAAGGTGCGCAAGTCACCGCAGATGGTTCACGGTCTGTTACCGTAGATTTTGATGATCCGATCCACGGTCTGACAATAAGCGTTGATCGAAGCAATCCGGGCGAAGTTTACTTTGTTGAAATTGACGGTGTGGTGATCGATCTGAACGCCGCTATCGCAGACGGTTCGGTTGTCTTCAGCCAGTCCGGTGCGTCGACACATTTCATCACAGCCACCGGCGGTATTTCGAGCACGGGTGGACCAACGAACGGCAGTCTTGGTCTTTTGCATTTTGAATCCGATGTAACATCCGTGCGCATTTTTGGAACGGGCGGCACCAGCGGCAACTGGGATCTGTTCGAAATCGGGGTTGATTCCGATGATTTCCGAGTAGTGTGTTTTACGCAAGATACGCTCATCAGAACGCCCTTGGGCGAGCGAAAGGTGTCGTCGCTGAAAGCCGGCGATTGCGTCGAAACCGCGGAAGGCAAGCTGCGCAAGATTATCCGCACGAACCTGCGTAAAATCAGCGCTTTACAGCAAGCGCGTGAACCGCGCCTGCGACCCATTCGCATCAAAGCGGGTGCATTGGGGCATGGGCTTCCTGAACGCGATCTTTTGGTTTCGCGCCAGCACCGCGTTCTTGTGTCCTCACGCATTGCGCAGCGCATTGTTGGCCATGCGGAAATCCTCGTACCGGCTATCCAACTCGTCGGGATTGAGGGGGTTGAGATCGACAACTCTTTAACGCCTTTGGAATATCATCATTTCCTCTTTGACGAACATGAAGTGGTGCTCGCAAATGGCGCCCCAGCTGAAAGCCTGTACTTGGGCGCAGAGGCGCATTTGGCGTTGGATCAGGCGGGTGAAATGGATGAAGTTCAAACCCGTGATGTGGTTGAACTTCCCAAGATGCGGCCTGCGCGCATGCTTCCTCATGCGAAGCAAATAAAGCGCATTATTGCTGCGCATAAGCGACATGGCCGCCCCATTTTGGAAGCGATGGCAGGGTCATTAGGGCACGCCGCGCTGCGGTCTGCATGATACAGATCGTGCGCAGGCTCTTCTTACAGAGCCTGCACATGATGTCTTAAACTTATGTGCTAAGCGACCTTAAGTCGGCGCATGCTGACAATGTATCCGGTGATTTGAAGGGCACCGAACGCGAATTCGGGCACGAAGAAGAACCAAATCAACGGGCTTGCCCCAGTCATCAATGCGTTTAGCATTGCGATGCAGAACAGCATGCGGCCGAAACCGTCGAAGACTGCCAAACGGACATCAGCAAGATACAATCGCACGGTTGCCCAAATTGTGACGACGGAGCCGAAGAAATTGGCGAACAGCACGCTATGAGGGGATAATGCCTCTAATGGAGACAGTCCCAAAACATCGTGCAGCGGAGCCATGACGCCGCCCCAGACAAAGGCAAGCGTAAAAGGCAGTGCAAACGGCGAAGATACTGCCAAATCATACCACGAAGAGGCGACGAAGACCTTTTTATTCATTCCATCACAAAACATATTTTACCCTTTTGATTGCTTTGGGCGGCTGTATAACCCTTGGACCATGGTCTAAGGTCAAGCTATATGTTGAAGATTGGTGAACTGGCAAAACGTACGGGCGTGAGCACCGATACATTGCGTCTTTATGAACGGCGTGGATTGATTCAATCAGAACGCATGGCGAATGGGTATCGGGTCTATCAGCATGACTTTGAACGGGTGGTTCACTTGATCCGACAGGGCCAGAGACTGGGCTTCACGCTCCGTGAAATGGCGGA
>NZ_JBDWVM010000259.1:0-2816 GCF_039984035.1 Planktotalea sp.
CCTGCCTGCAATCCATGGCGGTGTGACGGCGGCTTTGCTTGAGATCACGGCGATTATCGGTCTGAGCTGGTCCTATCTTTGGGAAGACATCGAAAATGGCGTGATCAGCTTGGATGATTTGCAAGCAGGCAAATTGCCGAAACTGCCGAAGACGATTGATTTTTCGACGGACTACCTGCGCACAGGCCTGCCGCGCGATGCTTATGCACGAGCGCGGGTGACGCGGGCGGGTCGGCGATATGCGTCGGTGCAGGTGGATGCGTGGCAGGATAACCATGATCGCCCCTTTGCCCATGGCACGGCTCATTTCTTGATGCCAAGACGCAACGACACGTGAGCGCAACCGACGCCCTGACGCATAAACGCGTTCTGACCGTTGCGATCCCTGTGGTGCTGTCCAATGCGACAGTGCCTATCTTGGGGGCAGTCGATACGGGCGTGGTTGGTCAGATGGGCGAGGCGGCGCCAATTGGCGCCGTTGGCATTGGCGCGATTGCGTTGACGGCCATGTATTGGCTCTTTGGTTTTCTGCGCATGGGCACCGCTGGCCTTACGGCGCAGGCCGAAGGGGCAGGGCGCAAAGGCGAAGTGTCTGCGCTGCTGTCCCGCGGGGTGATCATCGCGCTGATCGCGGGCGCCGCGATCATGATCTTGCAAATACCGCTCATATGGCTTGCCTTGCAAACCGCCCCTGCAAGCGCTGAGGTCGAGGGCATGACCCGCGAATACATGCGCATTCGCATCTTCGGCGCGCCCGCTGCGATTGGGATCTATGCCGTCACTGGTTGGTTGATCGGGTTAGAGCGCACGCGTGCCGTGCTCGTCGTGCAGCTATGGATGAATGGGTTGAACATCCTGCTTGATCTGTGGTTCGTGCTCGGCCTCGGCTGGGGCGTTGAGGGCGTTGCGATTGCGACGTTGATAGCAGAATGGACGGGGTTGGCCCTCGGTCTGTGGCTCTGTCGCGATGCGTTGAAAACCCCTGCATGGAAGGACTGGCCCCGCGTGTTTGAGCGCGCGCAGATGGTCGCCTTCGCCCGCGTGAACCGCGACATCCTTTTGCGCTCTGTGATGTTGCAGGGAATCTTCATGTCCTTCGTCTTCCTCGGTGCGCGCTACGGCGATGTAACCTTGGCTGCGAACCATGTTTTGCTGCAATTCTTGGAAATCACCGCCTATTCGATGGATGGCTTTGCTATCGCTGCCGAAACGCTGGTGGGGCAATCCATGGGCGCGCGCAGCGTCGCGCGGGTGCGTCGCGCGGCATTGCTGACAAGTTTCTGGGGGCTGATTTCTGTGCTCATCACTGCCGCTTTGTTCGCGCTGTTTGGTCCGTGGATCATCGATCTGATGACCACCGCACCCGATGTTCGTTTAGAGGCGCGCAATTACCTACCTTACATGATCGCCGCGCCTTTGGTGGGCTGCGCGGCTTGGATGCTCGACGGTATTTTCATCGGCGCAACCCGCAGCGGTGACATGCGCAACATGATGTTCATATCTGCGGTGATCTATGTTGTGGCGCTGCTTGTGTTGATGCCGTGGCTCGGCAATCACGGGCTCTGGCTCGCACTGTTGATTTCGTTCATCGCGCGCGGGATTACTTTGGGTTGGAAATACCCATCATTAGAGCGCGCGGCAGCTTGATCGTCTGGGGGTGTTTTTGCAGGAACGCTCGATTTCTGTGATCAGGCGCTAAAAATACCAACACACAGGTAAGTTTACTTCACAAAAAACAGCGCCCGCGGTATTGCAGCACCTGAAACTTGGCGAGCCTTTTGAAGGAAACAATTGTATGAGTGAAGATCCCAAAGACATCCTTGCGCGTGCGCAGAAGCGTGGATCTCACGGTCGGCAACAAGAGGAAGGCGTTCTGGTTGTTCGAACCATTGCGATGCCTGCTGATACAAATCCTGCTGGCGATATCTTTGGCGGTTGGTTGATGTCTCAGATGGACCTTGCCGCTGGCAACATGGCGGGCCGCGTCGCGCAGGGGCGCTGCGCAACAGTTTCCGTTGAGGCCATGCAATTTTTGCGCCCTGTAAAGGTCGGCGATGAGGTGACGCTATACGCAACTTTGCGCAAAGTGGGGCGCACGTCCATGAGCATCCACATCGATGTCTGGGCGCGCGCGCGGTACTCTGACAAAGCTGAAACTGTCACCGAAGGCGACTTTGTCTTCGTCGCACTCGATGAAAACGGCGCGCCGCGGGCAATTTCTCAGAATTAGTATCGGCTTAAGCCAACAATCCGAGGACATCCTCTGGTGGGCGGCCTATCATAGCTTTATCTTCTTTGACCGCCACAGGCCGCTCGATCAGGATTGGGTTTGCGACGATTAGCTTCAAAAGCGTATCGTCATCGGCATCCTTGCCAACACCCGCTTCCTTGAACGCCTTTTCCCCTGTGCGCATCATCTTGATCAGGGGCAGGTCGAGCGCGTCGCGCAGCGTTTTGATCTCTGCCAAGTCAGGTGTGTCTTTGAGGTAGAGACGTAGCTCCACCTCTGCGCCAGCCTCTTTCAGCAGTGCCAAAGCTTGGCGGGATTTGCTGCAACGCGGGTTGTGCCAGAGGGTGATCATAACCACGCCCCCCGATCACTGCCCACCGCATCGGCCACATTGGCATGACCCTTCGCCGCCAGCAGTTCATCAAGCCCGCGCGCGATGTCACCCGCGAGCGAGAGGCCACCATAAACCAGCGCCGTGTAAAGCTGCACAGCGGACGCCCCAGCGCAGATTTTGGCATAGGCTTGCTCTGCCGTGCTGATGCCGCCAACACCGATCAATGGGATTTTCCCGTCGGTCAGTTTGGAC
>NZ_JBDWVM010000260.1:0-7598 GCF_039984035.1 Planktotalea sp.
CTTGCAAAAAGCGGCCTAAGCGCTGCTCTGATAGCCCGCGCCCATAGTGCGGCGCTGTGTCAAAATAACGAACGCCAGCGTCCCATGCGCTGGCCAGCACATCAGCGGCTTGATCATCCGAAACCTCTGCATAGAGGTTGCCGATGCTCGCGCAACCAAAGGACATTGGCGTCACCATGACCTCCGTTTGCCCAACCCGTCGCAATGTTGAAAGCCGCTGTGACATCACTCAGCCGCAATCGCAGGTTTAAAGCAAAATTCGACCAATGTGTCGGGAAGCATCTCGATAGAGAAGCCCGCCATGCGCGGCGCTTGATAGGCGCCGTTTTCGACCAGACAAGGATCAAGGAAATGTTCATGCAGGTGATCTACATATTCGATCCGGCGCGTGTCTTTTTCACCTGTGATCGCAATGTAGTCGATCATCGAGATATGCTGGACATATTCACATAAACCAACGCCGCCCGCATGGGGCCAGATGGGTTTCCCATATTTCGCGGCCATCAAAAGAACGGCCAGCACTTCGTTCAAACCACCCATGCGGCAGCTATCGACCTGCACCACGTCAATCGCATCTTGAGTGATGAATTGCTTGAACAGAATACGGTTCTGGCACATCTCGCCGGTGGCGACTTTGATCGGCGCAATCGCTTCGCGAATTGCTTTGTGACCAAAGACATCATCAGGGCTAGTCGGTTCTTCAATGAAATAGGGATTAAACTCGGCCAGCTCTTTGACCCAATCAATCGCTTGCTCGACTTCCCAAACTTGGTTCGCATCAATCATCAGAACCATGTCCGGCCCCAACTCTTCCCGCGCAATTTTCAAGCGGCGTTTGTCGTCTTCTAGGTTTTGACCAACCTTGAACTTCGTATGCGTAAAGCCAGCTTCACGCGCTTCTCGACAAAGACCACGGAGCTTTTCATCCGAATAACCAAGCCAGCCAGCGGACGTTGTATAGCAAGGGTAGCCTTCGCTCTTTAACCGAGCCGTGCGCTCGGCTTTCCCCGCTTCCATGCTTTGAAGAAGCGACAAAGCTTCATCAGGCGTGATCGCATCTTTGAGGTAACGGAAATCGATGAGTGACACGAATTGCTCTGGTGACAGCTCGCTCACCAATTCCCAAACAGGCTTGCCCACGGACTTGGCCCAAAGATCCCACACAGCATTGACGACAGCGCCTGTTGCAAGATGCATTGCGCCTTTGTCGGGGCCTATCCAACGCAGCTGACTATCACCCGTTACATGGCGCCAGAACTGCCCCATGTCTTTGGTGATATCATCCAGATTCAAACCTACCACACGATCGCGCAGGGCGTGAATAGCGGCAACGCAAACTTCGTTTCCGCGTCCGATGGTAAAGGTCAGCCCATGCCCCTCTAACGGTGTATCCGTCTCCAGTATGACATAAGCCGCTGAATAGTCTGGGTCTGGGTTCATCGCGTCCGAACCGTCCAAAGACAGTGACGTCGGGAAGCGAAGATCAACCGTTTTCAAGTCCGTAATGCGGGTCATGGCGCGTTCTCGACCACTTGGCGCTGCATGCCGAGCCCTGCGATGCCGAGCTCCATCTTGTCACCCTCTTGAAGATAGGTTTCAGGCTTTTGCCCCATCCCCACCCCCGGAGGCGTCCCTGTTGAAATGACATCACCTGGGTGCAAACTCATGAATTGGGACAGATGTGCAATCACCGTCGCCACATCAAAGTGCATCGTTTGCGTGGACCCGTTTTGATACCGATGCCCGTTGACCTCTAGATACATATCGAGCGCTTGAGGATCCGGCACCTCATCACGGGTCACGAGCCACGGGCCGATTGGCCCGAAGGTATCGCAGGACTTCCCTTTCACCCACTGACCTGAACGGTGCAACTGGAAGTCACGTTCGCTCAGATCATTGACGACACAATAACCAGCCACATGCGACAGCGCGTCTTCCTTTTCGATGTAAGAGGCCTTTTTGCCGATCACCACGCCCAACTCGACTTCCCAATCGGTTTTCACAGAATTGCGCGGGATGTGGACGGGATCGTTCGGGCCTTGAATGGCCGACGTCGCTTTAAAGAAAATTACCGGCTCTTCCGGCAACTCCAGCCCACTTTCCTTTGCGTGATCTGCATAGTTCAAGCCGATGCAAATGAACTTGCCAACACCGCCAACACAAGCACCAATCCGCGTATCCATCGGAACAACGGGAAGCGAGCCAACGTCGAGCGCGCGCAGCTTGTCCATCTGAGCGTCATCAAGGGTCGCGCCCGTCAGGTCATCAATGTGACCTGACAGATCGCGGATATTCCCATTGGCATCCATTAACCCGGGACGCTCTCTGCCCATTTCGCCGTATCGCAGAAGTTTCATAGTGCTCGATTTCCTTGGTTAAATGGCCCAACCGCCGTCGATGGCAAAGGTTTGCCCGGTGGTGAAGGCGCTTTCATCGCTTGCGAGATAGACCGCGAGAGATGCAATTTCTTCGGCTGTGCCGATACGGCCCATTGGTTGACGGGCGATAAAGTTCACTAGTGCAGTGTCGTAGTCACCCGTGGCGCGCAGACGCTCATGCATGGAGGGACTATCGACTGTACCCGGGCAGATCGCGTTGCAGCGAATGCCTTGCGTGATGTAGTCAACAGCGACCGATTTAGTCATGCCGATCACTGCCGCTTTAGACGCGCAATAGGCGAAACGATTTGGTACGCCCTTCATCGAAGATGCGACAGAAGACATATTGATGATCGACGCACCGCCGCGCTCCAACATGCCCGGCAATAGCGCGCGCATCATGCGGTACATCGCGTTGACGTTGAGATCAAAACTGAAGGTCCAGTCCTTTTCCTCACAATCCAGAATGGACCCATCGGCGACAAAACCTGCACAGTTGAACAAGACATCAATGTCGGGCAGCTCCGCAACAACGCGAGCGAGATCATCCGCACTGGTCAAATCAGCCTGAACAACTTGAACGCCATCCAACTCGCGAAGGGTTGCGAG
Organism: Planktotalea sp.; assembly: GCF_039984035.1. Taxonomy (GTDB): domain Bacteria; phylum Pseudomonadota; class Alphaproteobacteria; order Rhodobacterales; family Rhodobacteraceae; genus Planktotalea. The sequence continues at coordinate 2,988 of NZ_JBDWVM010000260.1, forward strand.
CGATGTTTCGTTGATATCAACCGCAACGACCTTAGCGCCCTGCTCAAGAAATGCCTTTACGCTTGCAAGGCCAATTCCCTGCCCAGCAGCAGTGATCAGCGCGGTCTTATCTTTCAATCTCTGTGTCATGTTTCGTCCGTTCTATTTCAATTTAAAGACAAGCCACTTTCGCCGCTCACCTTCAGCAACACCATCAAAAATTGACTGATTTTGATCGTTTTGCACCTGCTCCCCCTCCCAAAGGACCATCGATGCATTTCTTTCCGCCCCGACTGAAGCGGCGCGGCTTTGCCTAAACTCGAATCAAATTGCTGATTCCAGCGCTGTTATTCAAATATAAAACAGATATTCATATTGTAATCAAGATTGACATAGAGCGAAAAGCAAGAAATCTTTAAAGCTCGGAAAAAACGGAATGCACAATGGCCGCTGAAGCTGGAAAATACCGCGCACCTGCGCTTGAAAAAGGCCTCGATATTCTCGAAGCCTTGTCGACCCATGTAGATGGTTTGTCCCAAGCGGAGATCGCGAAAACACTTGATCGCTCTCAGAGCGAAATCTACCGCATGCTCGACACATTGGTACGGCGCGGCTATGTGGTGCGCGGCTTTGACGGTGAACGCTATTCGCTGAGCTTGCGCATGTTTGCTATGTCGCAGCGCCACCCCCCGATCAGTCGGCTTTTGAACGCTGCGGCCCCGCGGATGCGAGAGCTGACAAGAAAAGCTTGGCAATCTTGTCACATGGGTATGGAAAGCAATGGCGACATAGTTGTCGTCGCGTCTGCTGAATCTCCCGGCAACTGGGGTTTATCCTTGCGCGTTGGAACTGTCATTGGCCTGTCCAATACCGGCACTGGCCGCGTGCTTGCCGCTTTTCGTTCAGAAGAAGCGCTAGAGCGCTTGTTGGAAACGCATCGACTTGCCGTCGGCGAACCAGAAATGGATCGCATAGCTTTCATGGACGAGATCGCAAAAATTCGCGAAATCGGGTTCGCCAAGATGCCATCTGCGACCGCTGTTGGCGTGACGAACCTTGCCTACCCCGTGTTCGGGGCAGACGGTGTCGCGGCTGCGGTTCTCAACTGCCCTTTCCTAGAACGCATTGATGATCTGGATGTACCCAGCCTTGAAGACGTGCATGAAATGTACCTGGGACTGTCCACAACGTTGTCCAAATACTATTCTGGCCATGATCCAATGACGGACGCTCAGGAAGAGTGAGGTCTCTCACTCGCATCACTAATCACGCCATTTCTGCCCAAATACTACGCGACAAAGGCTCAAAGCGCTTTAAATGACGCCAAATCATTCAAACGACTCCTTGATCGCACGCTTACATGACCTCATTAGAGAAAGAGAAATTGCAGAGCGTTTGTTCTAACCCAAGCTGTCACGAGGGAAAGGACCGCATAAATCGCACTGCGCAGAAATAGTCTGGACCTGCTCGCACGTGCTCTTTACGGAATTAAATTTCTGGGTGTTTTTCGCCTGTGTGATGTTGGCTTACGTTGTTTTGCCCCACAAAGCACAGAACCGCATGCTGTTGGTGGCCAGCTATGTGTTCTACGGCGCTTGGGATTGGCGGTTTCTTGGTCTTATCCTGCTCAGCACCGTTGTCGATTTTGTCGTCGCACAGCATATCGACCGCCAAGACGATCAAGTCAAAAGGCGGCAGCTCCTCTGGGTCTCGGTCGCGTTCAATCTCGGCATGCTGGGCTTTTTCAAGTACTTCGGGTTCTTTGCTGACAGTTTCGCCACGCTGCTTGGCGGCTTTGGATATCATCCTGATCCTTTCATGCTGTCGATTGTGTTGCCCGTTGGGATTTCATTCTACACATTCCAAACGCTCAGCTATTCGATCGACATCTATCGCCGCGACCTGAAACCAACCAAAGACTTCCTCAATTTCGCGCTCTTTGTTGCCTTCTTCCCGCAACTCGTGGCCGGCCCGATTGAACGCGCGCGCAATTTGCTCCCAAATATTGAAATGCCCCGCATTCTAAGCTGGGATGATTTCAGACGCGGAGTTGTGCTTTGTCTTATTGGCATGATCAAAAAGGTCGTGATCGCTGATGGCATCGCTCATACTGTGAACTCAGTTTACGCCAATCCGGATCCGTCCCGCATAGACATCCTGCTCGCAACATGGCTGTTTGCAATCCAAATTTACTGTGATTTCTCGGGCTACACCGATATCGCACGTGGCATCGCCAAGATGCTAGGTTTCCAACTTATGCGTAACTTCACGCAGCCGTATTTTGCCACCAATCCGCAAGAGTTCTGGCGTCGTTGGCACATCAGCCTGTCTACTTGGTTGCGCGATTATCTCTACATTTCTCTCGGTGGAAACCGAGGGAGCCGTTGGATGACCTACCGAAACTTAATGGCGACGATGACGCTCGGGGGGCTCTGGCACGGCGCGGCGTGGAACTTTGTCGCTTGGGGCGTTTATCAAGGTGCGCTCTTGAGTGTCCATCGCGCCATAGCAGGCAAACGCACCCAAGACAGCGTGCTCGAACGCAGCAGTCTCTTTGGGTGGATTGGCAAAATCTTTGCCATCGCAGCCTTCTTTCAGGTCATTTGCTATGGTTGGCTGTTGTTTCGTGCGACGTCCTTTGCGCAGATCGCCGACTTTACAGCCCGCTTGCTTGGTCTCGTTCCCGCCCCTTCTGGATTAAGCATGACGAGCCCTCCTTTTGCTGCGCTACTTGGCATCGCGATCTTACTTTTCTGGGACATCTTTACGGAGCGCACGCGAGACGTTGAATTCTATACACGTTGGTCAACACTGACGCGTGCAGGGCTCTATGCCGTGATGATCTATCTCTTGGCATTTGGCGCGACGACAAACACTTCGACATTCATCTATTTTCAATTCTAGGCAACAAGAGCGATGAAAAAGACATTCACCATGCTGGTTTCGATCTTGGCCATGATCTCGCTCTTGGATCAAAGCGTCATGGGTCTTTTGAGTTGGGCCGAGAGCAATGGAAAGCTCGGATCGTTGGTGCGATATTTTGAATATGGACGGAGTGTACCCGGCAAATTAGCAAAGTGGGAAGACAACCCCGACAACCTTTACAATCTCTATGACCTCGCATGGCGCGGCGAGATTATTGACGCTTCGACGCACAGCTTCGATGCGGAACAGGAAAATCCTAGGCCCGTCATTCGCAGCTATGGCATGTCATTCGTCGACAACATCCTTTTGGCCGCGAAGGAAGACAATCCAGACCTCACGCTCGACATGCACAGCGGGCCTAGCGCGCCCCCAAACTTCACCTTTGCCCTATTCCAAGATGACATTGCCAATCGACGCGACGGCGATATTGCCGTGTTTGGCATTCTATCTTCCTCCGTGTCGGGCTTGGCAGCAATGTCCAATCGGACATGGGCGTTTGAGCAACCTGCCCCGTTCACCTATCCCGTTTATCATCTTGTGGATGGTGCGCTGCATCGTATGGAACCTTTGATCAATTCAGGTGACGCTGAACGGTCGCTTCGCTATCGCCCTTTTGTTTTCGATGCCTGGACCGAACAGCTGTCAAACGAGGATCAATTCTACTTCTCTGCGACCTTTGGTGCGACATGGCTCGACTTTTCACCCTTTGCCCGTTTGGTCAGACGGTCATTCGCGCAAGCGCATGTCACTCAGGTCCAAGAAAATATTCGCAACGGCAGCTACCCCTGCGAGGAAGTGCTTCAACTCATGATCACAGATTTTGCGCGAACGGCTCGTCAAAATGGGCAAAGACCTGTGGTGATGTTGATCCAATCTCGTGATCCAGATGATTTAGACTTGCTAGAGATCGCAAAGCCGGTGTTCGAAAAATTTGATATCCCCTACCTAGCGACGGCCGAGCATTTCGATCCTCGGTATGCGTCTGGTTTTCTTGCTGATGGGCACTACAAACCCGAGGTGGATAAACAGTTTGCAGCCGCGTTCGCGGAACTGTTGGGATCGCTACCCGCGAACTAGAGTTACCCCCCCCAAACAGAAAAAACCCACAACGCCGGGAGGGAACGTTGCGGGTCTTTGGGTCGGGAGGGGCAGACAGGGTCTAAGGGCTTAGCGAAGGTCTGTTGAGTTCAGCGGACGCTCGTTTGCTTTGAAGCTTGTGACGCTCACTGTGTCGCCAACGAACACTTCTGAACGACCATCGAGGCCATATGCGGATGTTGCGATTTCGCTGACGACGCCATTAGTGACTTGACCAAGCGCGTTTTGCGCGGCGGCGACGTTGTCGATGTGAGTTGGCTGAACCATTGCGGAAGCAGCAGAGGCAAGAACAGTAGCGGCGGTCAAAGATGCGATGATAAGTTTCATGGTAAGGTCTCTTTCAGATTTTGGGTTTAAGAAGGGTCAAGGGAGGAAGGTGGCCGGAGACGCGCCCGGCCTGCGCTGTTCAGTTAGCGGATGTCTGTGGAGTCCAGCGGACGGTCGCTTGCTTCAAAGCTTGTGACGCTCACTGTGTCGCCAGCAAATGGCTTGGCGCGGCCGTCGAAGATGTAGTTGGAAGCGGCAACTTGGTTAACAACACCGTTTGTCGCTTGGCCAATCTCGTTACGTGCTGCGGCGCGGTTGTCGATGTCTGTCGGCTGAACCATT
>NZ_JBDWVM010000261.1:0-9357 GCF_039984035.1 Planktotalea sp.
CCGTGAACGGGAAGTGCGACGCGCGGAAACGGGTCTTCACGTCCTTGCCAAAGAAGGCAGAGAAGAATTCTTCAAGCGTCCATTTGAGGTTCGCCATGGAGACGTCTTTGCCAATCGCGAGGCCCTCGACCTGATTGAACATCGGCGTGTGTGTTTGGTCGTAATCAGCGCGGTACACACGGCCTGGGCAAATGATCCGGCATGGCGCGCCATGCGCTTCCATGTGGCGGATTTGAACGGGGCTGGTGTGCGTGCGCAGAACGTGTGGTGGGCGATTGTCGCCCTCGGCGCGGTGCGTGTAGAACGTGTCCATTTCCGCGCGCGCAGGGTGGTGCCCCGGAATGTTGAGCGCGTCGAAGTTATACCAATCGCTTTCGATCTGCGGACCTTCGGCAACGGAGAAGCCAAGATCGGCAAGGATCGTAATGACCTCTTCTGTGACTTGGGAAATCGGATGGATCGTGCCCGCAGGACGACCGCGCGACGGCAATGTTACATCGAGCCACTCACCGCGAAGACGCTCGTCAAGCGCAGCATCAGCAAGCGCGACTTTCTTAGCCGCCAATGCCGAGTTGATCTCATCCTTGAGCGCGTTGAGCTTTGGACCCGCAATCTGACGCTCTTCCGGTGTCATCTTGCCCAGCTCACGCATTTTCAGGCTGATTTCGCCTTTCTTGCCAACGGCCTGTACGCGCAGATCTTCCAGCGCGCTTTCCTCGCTCGCTGCAGCGATTAAGCTGACGTATTTATCTCTTAGATCATCCATGACGGGCCCCGTACTTACTGCCGTGCAAACTGTTCAGGTTGAGTTACCCGCTAGACCCATCGCGCGCAAGACAAAGGCAGCGCGGATGCCACGTTGCTTTAATAAAATGGTTGATTTTCTGCCCAGTTTCGCCACATTCCCGCCACGCGGCGCACATGCCCGCAGCCTCAATTGAGCGACAAGACCCGCTGCTGGGTCAGCTTAATTGGAGAAACGAAATGAAAACGATTATCGCTGCTGCCGCACTTTCCATGTCCTTCACAGCCGCTGGCGCACAGGAAACCCTGTACAACCCAAACCCACAATTTGCACAAGCGGGACAGTGGTACATTGCTCCGAATGGATGCTCCTACAGCCGCACGCAAGCGCCGGGCCAACCTGTTATGTGGATACTTATCCAAAACCCGCATCATATTGGCGGGCGTAACGCAACCGCCGCTTGCCCGAGCATGTTGCAGGGCTAACGCAGTCCTTAAACCGCCTGCAAAAGACGCGCGAGCTGACGACGTTCGCTTGGACGCGCTAAGCCATCGGTAAGATTGGCCTCTGCGATTGCTTCTGGAAACAATTCCGCGACTTCCCGTTGCATGCCGCTTACCGATGTTTTGGCAGTTTCAGCCGGAAAAAAGCTTTCGCTGACGAACCCGGAACATGTGACCAACTGATGGGTATCAAACATGATGTGAACGTAAGTTACTGTATCGCACTCAACCTGTTTGACTGTTGTGCCATTCACCAGAGCGATTGCTGGGACGAGAATTTCCTCCTGCCCAAACAGCAATTCACACTGCCATCCTTGAATGCGGATGCGATGCTGTGGAGAAACAAGGATGGTACAATCGGCACCCAAAACACCCTGCTCAAAGCGAATTGGTGCATGGTTTCCAGTGCCTTGCACCGTCGTTTGACCGATCCAACGAATTGGGCTTGGGCCATTATCGATTGTGTTTACAAGATCGCCAACGCCCAAAGCATCAATACGAACCGGCCCATTTGGCGTCTCAATCAGTGTTCCCTTGGTAAAACAAGCGAGTCCAGTATCCCCTGGTCCAACCGCGTCATAAACCAAGGTGTCCGGGTTTGGTTGATTGAACTGCAGTGTGGTTGTGGTTGAATCGGGCCCAACAACAACAGGAAGGTTTTCCGATGTTGAACCGGCCGCCAAACCATTGCTCGCCAAAATATTCTGCGTGCCGCCGCCAATATCGTAAAAGTCGATGACCGTGCTGGTATCCGTATTTACCAGCGCATAGGCCTCGTAGTTTGTAGAACCACCGCCGTCAGGGTCGGTCAAAAAGATCGGGAAATCATCCGCAGAAATGACGTAAATCAATTCACCATTGTCTGGATCAACAGACGTTTGAACGTCCGGATGCGTAAGCGGAATCTCGATACCAACTGTGCCATTCGCTTGGTAGAATGACACTGTAAAATCGGCGGGGTCTTCGCTCGGGTTAAGAGCAACTTCCAAAAATTCTGCTACGCCTGAACTTGCGGCGTAGGCATTTGAATAGTGCAATTCACTGATACGTGCCATCGGATGTCGACTCTCAACTCAACTGGTTAACATCCATGATATGATGGAACATTGAGGCGCGAATGGGGAAAACAATGGGTATTCGCTCATCCCGTACCAACTTTCGGCAAAGCACCACAGCTTGTGGTCTTACAACTCTTTCTCAAATCGCCAGAGTCGCAAAGGAAACGGCGCGCCAGATGTATCAAGCAGTACGGTTTCTTCACCGACGTTGCGCCAACATTGCTTTGTGTAGAAACGGGCCGCCCGATCATTGCCAATCGCGCAAGATAACCAAGCCGTCATATGTCCATTCGCTCTGATGGCGCTCAAACAGTCATCCATTAAAAGCTGCGCAACACCGCTGCCCCGCGCATTAGCACCGACATACATTTGATAGAGCTCATCCACCTTAACCATCGTGAACCCAAGAACCTCATCTTCCCGACGCGCGACGCGGGTGAGTGCAATGTTCTCGGCAGTGCGCGTTTGAAAGCTCTCGGGTGTGCGCAGCTTTGTGAGTTCGGGCGGCACAACCTCGATATGGCCATCGATCCAACCTTGATGCCAAAGCTGTGCAACCTGCGCTATGTGCTCGGATGTTAGATCTTCGATCAAAATGTCCATACGTCACGCTAATCGCGCAAAACACATGACACAATTAAAAAGGCCCCAACCAGAGGTCAGGGCCTTTTCAAATCTTTGTAAGCTAATCGCTTATGCAGCCAATGCTGCTTTCGCTTGATCAACAACTGCGCCGAACGCATCAGGCTCGTTTACGGCCAGATCAGCAAGAACCTTACGGTCAACTTCGATACCAGCAAGCATCAGACCATTGATGAAGCGGCTGTATGTCAGCGCTTCGTCGTGGCTGCGAACTGCGGCGTTGATACGCTGGATCCACAATGCGCGGAAGTTGCGCTTGCGGTTCTTACGGTCGCGTGTTGCGTATTGGTTCGCCTTATCGACGGCCTGTGCTGCGACTTTGAATGTATTTTTACGACGTCCATAATAGCCTTTTGCGGCTTTGACGACTTTACGGTGACGGGCGTGGGTTACTGTACCACCTTTAACGCGTGACATCTATCAAATCTCCTTAGCGTGAATATGGCATCATCGACTTGACGATTTTCTCGTCAGCAGCCGCGAGTGTGGTTGTACCACGTGCATTGCGAAGGAACTTGTTGGTCCGCTTGATCATACCGTGCTGCTTGCCAGCTTGCGCTGCTTTCACACGGCCGCTCGCCGTTGTTTTGAACCGCTTTTTGCAGCTCGCTTTTGTCTTCATCTTAGGCATTTCCGTCTCCTCTTAGGGTCGGTAGAAACGCGCGCACTCGGCATGCCAATATAAGCCGGACGCACATATAGAAGGGGCCGTTTAGGACAGGTCCAGAGATTCCGCAAGAGGGAAGTTTAACCGATCACGTCACGTGTGACTTTGACGAATACTTCCGGGATCTGCTCAAGGGTATATCCGCCAGGTTTGCCGGTTAAGGCCCAAGCAACGAGTCCGCCGCCGATCATAATGGTGAGCGCCGCCGCGCGCGGCGTGCGCCCATCAGAAAATGCAGAAACGATGGCTGGAATCGAGAACCCAGCGATCACCAAACCTAAAACCAAAGCCAAATCATGGCTCATATCGCGTTCCTTCCCTCGGAATTTGAAGGATAGGTTACTCTGGATCAGAGGCGTAAATCAATCGTTCCTCGCAAGGCGCGACGCGCAGGATGTTTGTTGTGCCCGGAATGTTGAAAGGAACACCCGCAGTGACCACGATTTGATCTTTCTCAGAGGCTAACCCACTCGCACGCGCAGCGCGCGCTGCGGAGACAACTGCGCCTTTGAAGCGGTTAAACTCATCAGTAATCACGCAATACGTACCCCACGTCAGGGCAAGACGGCGTGCTGTAGTACGCTGGGACGTCATCGCAATGATTGCAACGCGCGGGCGTTCACGGGCCGTCAAAAGGGCTGTCGTGCCGCTCTGAGTAAAACAGCAAATCGCTTTAACATCGGTCGTTTCAGCGATTTCACGGGCGGCAGCAACGATACCATCCGCAATGCTGTTCCGGTTGGCTGTGCGCGACGCTTCAAGGATTTCAGTATAGGTCGGATCGCTTTCAACTTCTCGTGCAACGTTATCCATCGTAGTCACAGCATGCACCGGATATTCGCCCGCGGCGCTTTCCGCGCTGAGCATGATTGCGTCGGAGCCTTCATAGATCGCAGTCGCAACATCAGATACTTCTGCGCGCGTTGGCATCGGGCTTTCGATCATGGATTCGAGCATTTGCGTCGCAACGATCACAGGCTTCGCCGCTGCGCGACATTTACGGATCAGACGTTTTTGGATGGGCGGCACGTTCTGAACAGGCAATTCAACGCCCAGATCACCACGTGCAACCATGATGCCGTCAGAGGCATCCAGAATTTCATCAAAGCTCGCAACAGCAGAAGGCTTTTCAATTTTGGACAGAACTGATGCACGACCTTTAACCAGATCACGCGCATCCCAAACGTCTTTGGCACGCTGAACAAAAGACAGTGCCAGCCAATCAACACCCAGCTCGCAAACGAACTCGAGATCAGCCAAGTCTTTTTCAGACAACGCAGCAAGCGGTAGAACCACGTCAGGCACGTTCACGCCTTTACGGTTTGAAATCGTACCGCCAATGACAACTTCGCAATTCGCATAGTCAGGACCGCAGTCGATGACTTTCAGACGAATTTTACCATCGTTAACAAGCAAGGACGCACCCGGCTCAAGCGCTGCGAAAATTTCCGGGTGGGGCAAACGCACGCGCGTTGCATCGCCGGCGGCTTCATCCAGATCAAGCCGGAATGAAGCGCCAGGAACCAACTCTTCTGCCTCATTGGCAAATTCACCAACGCGTAATTTGGGACCTTGAAGGTCCGCTAGGATGCCAATTGGGCTATCGAGGTCTGCTTCAACTTTGCGAATGATCGCATGCAACTCACCAATTTTCTCGTGGCTGCCATGGCTCATATTGAGACGGAACACATCTGCCCCTGCTTCGTGCAAAGCGCGGACCATTTTGTAATCGCTAGATGCCGGGCCTAACGTTGCAACGATCTTAACACTGCGCTCACGTCTCATATCTTTTTCCTCATGTCGGGTCGGTTAACAGTAACCGACTTCGTAAAACTATCCAATGATAGCGGTAACATTCGCGCGCTTATTGCGCATTTCCATTCGTTCGGCAACTGCCCTCTTGGTTAGTTTGGTTAGGAAACAGGCAGATGACATTACAAATTTTTACAAAAATGACTATAAGTGACGAGCCTGATCGATTTTCGCCTGATCTTTAGTAGCGGGTATCTTCATCCCGAATCCTATCCTTGCTTGGCCTTTGATCAAACAATCCGTTAGACCTGCTCGGGAACCCCTCGCCAAAATGCTGATTGATCTGCCCCCGCATGGAAAACAATCACGAAGCATTTAAATGGTGATATCCGGAAACAGGAGCACAAAATGGACGCACAAACCCAACTCGAACTGGAAGCAGCAGCCTTTCGCCGTCTGCGCGACCATCTCGCAGAGCGCACAGATGTTCAAAACATCGACATGATGAATTTGGCGGGTTTTTGTCGCAACTGCTTGTCGCGCTGGTATCAGGAAGCCGCGAATGAACGTGGCATCGAGATGAACAAAGACGAGGGTCGCGAAGCATTCTACGGCATGCCTTTTAACGAATGGCGCGATGCCCATCAAAGCGATGCCTCAGATGCACAAAAGGCCGCGTTTGAAGTTTCCCACAAACAAGCGACCTGATGTTTGTCTCTCTGCGGCGCAAACCGCAGAGAGTTATTTTCTTAATTTAGTAAACGTCGCCACCTTCAACGCGTTTAGAAAATTCAGTTTCGCCGCCAGCGGCCAAAACCTTCGCCTGAGCGATCCATGTGTCACGGCTCACGCGACCTTTGAAACCTTCGAGGTTCGCGTTAACCCATGCTTCTTCTTGCGGTGTCCAATTCGCAATCTGGTCGAAGTGAAAGAAACCAAGCGAATTACAGAGCTTCTCAAGCTTTGGGCCAATGCCTTTGATCTGCTTAAGATCATCCGCTTTGCCGCCGCGTGCTTCGGTCAGAGTTGCAGGTTTAACACCCTCATTCTCGCCTTCAATGATGCCATCACCATCATAATCCACAGCGTCTGCTGCAACGTCCGGTTCTGCTGAAGTAACAGGTGAGGCCACTACCGCAGCTGACGCCGCGCCTGCGGAAGCTTTCGCTGCGGCTAGATCAGCCTCCAATGCAGCAATACGCGCATCTTTGTCGCCTTGCGTCGCTTGGCACGCTTCCAAATCACCACGCAGACCGTCAACGACGTCTGTGTTACCTGCATCAGCTTCCAACGCTGCAATACGCGCGTCTTTGTCCGCATGTTTAGCTTGGCACGCTTTCAAGTCCGCGCGCAGGCCATCTGCTTCTTCGGTGTTGACCACGGTGCTGCGACGGCCCCAAATCAACCAACCCACAAACAAGCCCAACAGTGCAGCAAGAATGATCAAAACGATCATCTCACTAATCAAAAATCCCCATTCACGAAACATATCGTCTTCCTTTCAATTCTACCGCTGCGTCCAGAGCACGGTTGTTCTTCTGTTAGCTGCACGACCCTCGGCCGTTGCGTTATCTGCGATTGGTTTGCTTGGTCCGAAACCAGCGGAGGACAGCGCTTCACCATCGATACCGCGGGCGATCATTGCGTCGCGTACCGCTTCGGCGCGCGCTGCGCTCAGCTCAAAATTGCCCGAACCAGTGTTGTCAGTGTGGCCGCCAAGTTCGGCAACGAGACCTGCTTCACGCACGCAGCGCCCAACGATGGCTGCCATCCCATTGATGGCCCGTAAGCTGCGCGGCCCAAGATCAGCCGATCCACTCAAGAAGTTAATCTTTGTCTTAGCCAGCAAAGCATCTGTCTGCTCCGCGCATGTTTCCAAGCTTGGCGTGAAAGAAATATTCGGAAGCCAAGCACCATATTCAAAGCGTTCATCCTGACCCGTTGCGGCATTGATCCGTGTCGCACCATCATCTGGTTTTGCGTTGGAAGCTGCCAAAGACAAGGTCGCGGCTCCGTCGAGCTCTTCTTTCAGAGTCGCCTCAACGAGCGCAGCGTTGACGCCAACCTCAGCAGTCCCCGTCACGTTGGTCCCTGCGTCTGAAATCGAAATCTGTGCCGTTTGCATTTCAGGTAGCCAGTTTTTCAACTTACCCAAAATTGCGAGATCCGCACTACCATCGCCCATGATGCCTGCTTTGGCCTCACCCGTGATGGCTGACACGCCCAATGCATCGCCGATCTGCGCGAGATCAAGACCCTTTGGCAGTTTGCCATCAACGGACAAACCGCGCGCCGCGTCAAAATTCACGTCATACGCAATCGGCTTACCGTCATCGCGCGTTTCGATATCATTCGTTAGGGTGTACCCCTCAGGAAGATCAAGCATCGCAACCAACGCATCGCGATCCTGTGGTGTATCCACGAGACCAGTCAAACGCATGTCTGTGCCCGTCAAAGATACAGAGCCTTCATCCATTTGCGACAAGGTGCCAAGCCCTGACCCGATCGCAGCCTGCCAACCCGCAGGCGCACCGGACGCCAAGGTTAACCCTTCCACACCAGAAACGGCTGTTTCACCCAATTCAGCGCGCGCAGCTTCCGTGGGAACGTTGCCTTGCAACAGTGTCTGACCTGCTTTGCGCGTTCCAGCAATTGTGTAAGGATCTGCTGTTGGCAACACTTCCAGATCATCGCGAACAACACGTCGTCCTTTCACATCGTTCAAAGCGCCGAGCAAACTGTCACGTTCGGCCTCACTATCGGCCAACCCGGTCACGCGAATGTCGCGTCCATTAATCTGTGTCTGCACACCATGCACCGAATTTGCTGTAGCTGTTACAGCGCGTTCTGTGATTGCAGACTGCATATCCAACGCATGATTTTTCGAGCCCCAATAGCCCAAGCCAGCGACACCTGCCACCAGCACAATTCCACCTAAGAGTTTCCGCATGACCCTGCCTTCTATCCACTGCGTCTCATTAACGTTCCAAAGAACGGACGCGCTGAAAAGACGCGATCTGCATTTCATAAACAAGGGGGAAGAAGGCAAAGAAAAACCCACAACGCCGGGAGGGAACGTTGTGGGCTTTTTGCGTCGTTGGAGTGGTGGCTATTAATTATGCGATTAGCGCAAATCTGTAGCTTTCGGAGAAACTGCCTTTGGTTGATTGTCTGATAGTTTGATCGTTCCCAAACCCAGTGTCGCGGCATCATTTGCTGCAAGCACCTTACCGATTTCGACACCAGTAAACGGGCTAAGCGCATTTTGCGCAGCGGCGCGGTTTTCAACAAAAGTCGGTTGAACCAAAGCAGATGCTGTCGAAGCAAGAACAGTGGCAGCAGTCAGGGTTACGATGAATAGTTTCATTTTAGGGCCTCTCTTACTTGTAAGGTTTCTTGGGAATAGGAAGGGAATTTTGGCCGGAGACGCGCCCGGCCTGCGCTGTTCAGTTAACGATAGTCTGTTGAGTTCAACGGACGCTCATTTGCGTTGAAGCTTGTGATGCTCACTGTGTCGCCAGCAAGTGCCTTGGATTCACCGTCAAAGGCATAGGCGGATGTTGCGATTTCGCTGACAACGCCGTTTGTGACTTGGCCAAGCTCGTTTTGAGCCGCGGCGCGGTTGTCGATGTGGGTTGGCTGAACCATTGCAGAAGCAGCAGAGGCAAGAACAGTAGCGGCGGTCAAAGATGCGATGATGAGTTTCATGGTAAGGTCTCTTTCAGATTTTGGGTTTAAGAAGGGTCGAGGGAGGAAAGTGGCCGGAGACGCGCCCGGCCTGCGCTGTTCAGTTAGCGGATGTCTGTGGAGTCCAGCGGACGGTCGCTTGCTTCAAAGCTTGTGACGCTTACTGTGTCGCCAGCAAATGGCTTGGCGCGGCCGTCGAAGATGTAGTTGGAAGCGGCAACTTGGTTAACAACACCGTTTGTCGCTTGGCCAATCTCGTTACGTGCTGCGGCGCGGTTGTCGATGTCTGTCGGCTGAACCATT
>NZ_JBDWVM010000262.1:0-2069 GCF_039984035.1 Planktotalea sp.
GAATTGGTGGATTTCATGGCGGGCCAGCTGACCCGCAGCGAAGACATCCGCTTCACAAACACGGCCTTGAAAGCCCTGATGGACTACACTTGGCCGGGCAATTTGCGAGAGCTGCAAAACGTCATCACACGCGCGCTGCGAAAATCAAACGGTGCAAACATTAAGCGACATGACTTGGTTTTTTCCCAAATCCCAAACATAGATGTCACGCAATCCCTGCCCGTTGACCAGACGAAAACACAAACCGCACCGCAAACAGAACGGGACTGGATCCTTGCGAAATTGGTAGAACATGGCTGGCGTCGCGCATCGGCAGCGGAGGACCTTGGCATGTCCACGCGTACCTTGTTCAACAAAATCAAGAAATACCAATTAGACCTGTAAGTGCCTCTGTGTTATGATCCAGACGCAAAGCGTAAAGCCCCGCTAAAGCCGCAATTCACGGGCGATAATGTCCTTCTGCATTTCGGACGTTCCAGAGGCAATCGTACTCGCCAGAGCATCCCTTAGTCCGCGCTCTGCGCCATGCGCGCCGGCATATCCGGCACCGCCCATGATGTGCAGCGCGCCCAGCCCGCAATCGACCGCAGCTTTGCTAATCGCCAGTTTCGCCATCGCAACATCCGTCGCAGCATCTTGCCCCTGATCAAGCTTCGCGCAGGCACGGTACAAGAGCAGTCTAGCCGACTCGACCTTCATTTTCAGATCAACCAGCTCATGGGAAATCGCCTGATTTTTGCTGATTGCCCGTCCAAATTGTTTACGTTTGCGCGCATATTGGATCGCTTGCTTGAGCTGGCGCTCCGCCAATCCCAAAAACGCTGCGAGCAGACCAAATCGCTCCCACTCCATTGAGGCCGTAAAGATCGGCCCACCCTGCCCCGACTCGCCAATCATGCAAGTTTTCGACACTCTGCACCCATCAAACTGAACACGCGAGCCGGGTAGTGATTTCAGCCCGAGTTTATCAAATGGCTCCTGCACAGTCACACCGGCACTGTCACGCGGCACCAGAAAGGCGCTTATGCCCAGAAACCCATCTTCGGGCGCGGTGACGGCGTAGGTCAGCAAGTAATCCGCATGTTTTGCGTTCGAAACATAGCTTTTCTCACCCGAGAGCACAAAATCATCGCCCTCTTTCACGGCAGACATGCTTAGCGCATAAACATCTGAACCAGCCGTATCTTCGGTAATCGCATTTGCGCAGATTTTCTGACCCGCGCACAACGCAGGTAGGATCGCCGCCAATTGTTGCTTTGTGCCAAATTCAACGATTGGCATAACGCAGGCAAACAAATGTGCACCGCTCGCAAACACCAACCCCATATCACCGCAGTCTTCACCTAGAATTTCGAAGAAACGCGCGGTCATTGCACGATCAAACCCGCGACCACCAACATCTTTTGGCGCAGAAAGCCCCAGAATTCCGAGATCACCGCAGGCGCGCAGTTCGCTCAGTTCGAAGGACGCGTCATACCCACGCTTCGCTGCTGTTGGTTCTAAGGTCTCTCGAACTGATTTAGCAAAATCACGGCTCAGCTTTTCCTGCTCAGCTGTCCACGAGAAGTCCATGCCGCGCCTCTTTCTTTGAAAATTCTGCAATTTTGGCCTTTACGAAGGGCATGACAGCGGCCTGTTGCGGGCGCAGAAAGAAATGACCGCCTGCGAAGAGTTTGGTTTTGAAGGTGCCACTGGTTTCTTGGCCCCACGCAAGCAGCTCATCCATCCCAACACGCGCATCTTGGGTTCCCCCGAGGGCGACAATTGGGCAGCTCAATCGCGTCTTGTGCCCATATTCATAGGTCTCACTTGCGCTCATATCGCCGCGCATCGCGGGAAGGAGCATCGCCAGTAAATCAGGCTCATTCAAGATTTCTTGGGGGATACCGTCATAGCGCGTCGACATTTCGCGCACGAATTGCGCATCGGGCAATCCATGCAAAGGCGGATCAAAATCGGGCACGCGCGGCCCTTCGCGCCCTGATACGATCAGACATTCAGGCGGCGGGCATCCCATATCGCGCAGCGCATGCGCCACCTCAAAGGCCACCAAGGCGCCAAGGCTATGG
>NZ_JBDWVM010000263.1:0-24751 GCF_039984035.1 Planktotalea sp.
GTCGATGCATGTTCGGCTGCGGAACGAAGCGCAACGCCTGCTTGAGGAATTGTCCGGCGAAGGACGGATTCCGACGTCCACCGAAATCGGCCGGATCAGGCAACTTGGCACTGCTGCTGCCATTTGCGCGATCGAGACTCGTGGCGCGCCGATCCGGATCGAAAGCGCATTGGAACTGGTATTTCGTGGCCCCGGTTCAACGTTCCATTTGCCATCCGGCAAGACTAAACACGCAACGATCGATCTGGCGCCTGAGCACACAAAGAACAAGGTCGATATCTGGGCCCCCATCGTGCCTGACAATCTGAATGGGCTGGAGGTAATCCGCTGGTATCTCGACAAGATTCGGCCGCTTTATGCGAACCACGAGGCAAGCGTTCACCTGTTTCCCGGCTTCAAGATCGGCGAGGCGCTGGAATACAGAACCTTTCTGAGCTGGTTCAAGCGCCATACCCGTGCGGCCGGTCTGCCGATGACACCGCACAAATTCCGCCACGGGCTGGCGTCGCTGCTACTGCAACGCAACCCTGGCCGTTGGGATCTGCTGGAACGATTGCTGGATGACAAACCTGTCACCGTGCGAAAAAACTACGCTTGGGTGAACGAGCGCTCCAAACGCGCGGAAGTGCAGAAGTTCATCTTGGACCTTTCGGGAGTGCGGCAATGAAAACGCCCGACTACCGCACCAAATTTGAAATTCTGCAAAAGCGCCGTTGGGATCCCTTGATCGGAGACCCTAATCTGGAACAGGCGACAGTGCATGAACTTCGAGTGCTGGATGATTTCCTCGCCTTTCTCGAAGAGCGTCAGATCGCATCCTTTACTGATATCTCTGCTCAGGAGTTCCATCGCTTCAACCAAGGCAGAACTGCAGCAACCACACTGCGGCTGCTAAAAAGGGCAATGATGACCGTCTTTCCCGGCCATCCGTCCGTTCTGGCATTGGAAGAGGCTATTCGATCACTCGAAAAGGGACGCGTCCGATCTCGCGGCAAGAGGCGCAAGACCCCATCCAAATCGGTGCCCTTTGATCAACTTCCAAAAGATTGGCAGACTGCCCTGTTGCACATGGAAGAGGGCTTTGATCGCAATGGGCAATTGCCACCAGCAACCGGCATGATGCCGACCCACAAGATGAAAATGCGCCAGCTGCTTTGCTCCGCTCGTGCGGCTGGTTTGCCTGATGCGTTGTCGGCTGAGAGCGTGCGTGCCTATGCCCGTGATTTGCGTGACCGCGATCTCGCACCAGCAACGCTCCGATCATCATTCGCTGCCGTGCAAAAGGTCGCGCGTTACATCGCTGCAGATGACGAAACCCTCAGTCTTCTGGCTGATCTAACTCGCCGTTATGAAACAGAAGCGCAAAAATCCAAAAGCAAGAAATTCCAGCACCTGCAAAAGACTGGTTACTCCCCGGTTGCTCTGATCAATCAAGCGCATGACATTCTGGACGAAGTAAATGAATTGCTGAGCCCGCGTAGCAGGCAGGAACGGCGCAATCGTGCGGCGGCGCTGGCATTGTTCTCGATTATGCCAGTGCGCCTTGCCGACACCCGCCTCGTCTTCGGAGAAACTCTGCTCTGGAACGGTGCGCGTTACAGCATCGAAATCAGACTATCAAAAAGCCACTATCCATGGGCCACAGAGGTCGATCCAAGGCTCAACATCTTCATAAATGCACTGATCCTGCGCGGCGCAGATCCGGCTTGGATCGACCACATGCGTGACGCGTGTTTCGAGCAGAAACGCGGGCTCTTCGTCACAAGCACCGGTGATCCAGTGGCATATGGTTATGTTTCTGATCGTTGGCGCTCAGCAGTTGGCACGGGCGAGCACATCGCCAGAACGATCCTGCATACCTTCCTCGGGATCGAGTTGGGTCAGGCAGGCACGGACATGGCAATGGCTGCAACTGGCCAGCGCCACCACGCGACCGCCAAAGCTTATCAAGATGATGCGCTTGGCATGGCGCAACGCCTGAAAGGACAAGCCGAACTGACCAAAATAGCCACCCAAACGGAGCAGGAGATGTTCGAGTTAAGATAGGACATGTCCCGTCCGAGTTTGATATTCCGTGCGATCCCTCTGGTGAGACCGCACAGAATACAAACCCCGGGCAGGGCAAGAAAACCTCGGAGAGATTGCAGCCTCTCAAAAAGAAACATGCGCAAACGGAAAGGAAATCAGCCGCTCTTGAAGCCAAGGCACATCGCCGCGGCGCTGCAAAGGAGAACATCATGTTCGACTTCACAAAAGACCCGCTCATGGATTTGCGGGCATTTGCATCGTTTCAGTCCGAAGCATTGCAGAACGCATCACTTTTACTGGGTGGACAGCCAGCATTGCGGCGCACTCACAACCTGCTCGATGATATCTCATCAGCCCCTCAGCTGACACGCCGTATCACCCGGGCACTGATTGACCTGCACCAGCTGCTTTCTTTTCAAAATGTGCATGATCCCGATCGGATCGAAGCGGCGTGTTTTGCCGATATCGACCCCGCTTCGCCCATCGTCGCGGACCTGTGCCTTCTGAGCGAAGCTCTGAAGGACCAGTTCGACCGCCTGCATTGCGAACACCCCTTCCAGGACTTCGACCTCCTCCTCGCGGCCTGAAATGGCCGCAGCGCCAGGCACCGACAGCTTGGCGTCTTGAGAACCCGCATTCCGCCGGTTCATGACCAAGGAGACTCCGATGCATATCGAAATCGAACGTGAACTTCATAACCTCACCGTAAAGGCGGTGACCCACGGCCGCCTTCTCGCCGAGGAATGGTTCGAGACGGGTTGCGTTCCGAAGGGAACCACCAAGCAGGTCATACTCGAAACTCTGAAAAAACTGGGCCGCCGCGAAAGTTTTGAGGGCGTCAATGACGACTTCATCGCCATCATAGGCAATGAAATCCGCCGCACCCTCAACGAATATCGCGACGGTATCGGCGATCGTGCCGTCACCGGAAACGTCGACACCGACTGGGAGCAAGACAAGAACGTTATCAAGCTGGTGAACCTCGCATGGCGTTGGAAGGAGTTTCGCGCCGCCAAACGCACGCTCGACGACAAGCTGGCGGCGGTTCGACAGATGGATGTGATACTCTCGGGCGTGATATGAGACACGGGGTTGTTGCGGATCGCTGGTTGCTGCATCCTGCAAGCAAGAAATGCATCATGCTCCGTCAGGAAACAGAACCGTTGCTACACATGTGCTACACGCTAAAATCACCTGTGAAAAACCAAGCTTTTTCAGCAGGTTATACTCAGTCGCACAAATCCATCATTGGTGCTACAGAAAGGCGTGCTGCTTGCTGCAAATTGTATCTTTTATTTTCAGACACTTACGGACCTGCGGGTTGTGAATTCAGCGAGGTAGGTAGTTAGTCGAAAATCGAACCAACAACAATAGCTCGAGGCAAGCAATAATCAGACACGGTTTTTGATGACAGAGCGAAGTGAGACTTTGCCTGAAATTGGGAATTGCCCACTTTGGTTTTTTGATCGCATAACATCTCGAATTGAAAACAGTACAACAGCGCTGGAATAAGTTCTGCTGGAGTCTTGGTTGTCGAACTATGAGCCTTAAACCAACAGATCAATAGCCGCCAAAGTGTAACACTGTTTCCGCCTCTAGTGCCTTACCCTAAAAGCCCAACTCAAAGAGTTCCGCCCCTACTCATGACTCACCGTTTGAATTATACACAGCAATGCTTTTGGGACATTAATTACTCGCGACTTGACTTTGGCTTTCGAACGCTCACAGATTTGATCGCTACATCCCAACCATCATACAGAGCGCTACGCCCACAACTGAATGGTATTCAGTAGAGCATTCTTATTAATCGGCTTAGTAAGAAAGTCGTCCATACCCGCCTTGATACAGCGATCCTGGTCTTCGCGCATGGCGTTAGCTGTCAAAGCAACTATCCGACAATGGCCTATTTCGTTCTCGTTTTCCAATTTTCGAATAGCCCGCGTGGCTTCCACACCATCCATTTGCGGCATGGACATATCCATCAATATTATGTCGGGTTTGCATTCGGAAAACTTGTGCAAGGCCTCTAGGCCGTCGTCAGCAAAAGTCAGCGAAACTGCCGCACTTTTCAACATCGTTTTGACAATCAGTTGGTTGGTTTTGTTGTCTTCAGCAACAAGAATGTTCAAGTTCTCGTCTTTCTTCTTAGGTGTTTCGACTTTGTCGACCTTTTTGACAGTGTCTTTTTGCATTTGGAGGGCCCGCGCGATCATGTTGCGCAAATTCTGTGAGCGGACCGGTTTTAACAACAGCTCACAGGCTCCGATTTCGAGTTTAGTGGCAAAATCCAGAGATTGATCAACAGATGACAAAACGATGAGTGGGATGTCTTTAAACGCGTCCATGCGCCTTATGCGCTTGGCCAATTCTTCGCCATCCATTTGCGGCATTTGATAGTCTTGGATGATCAAATCGAACTGATCCTCAGTTGAGGTCAGTATGTCCAACGCCTCGGTGCCAGAAGATGCTAAAGTGACTTTAACCCCCCAGGTCCCTAATCGTTCAGCGAGGATAGTGCGGTTCACTTTCAAATCATCGACAACCAAGACATGCAAACCCTTTAAGTCTATCTCGTTATCACCTGTGGCTTGGACTACTTCACTACTGACAGGCAAAACCACTTCAATGGAGAAAATTGATCCTTGATCCGGCTCGGACATTGCGCTTATTCGCCCGCCCATCAAGCCAACAAGCCTTGTAGAGATCGCTAAGCCTAAGCCAGTTCCTTCAAATTGCCGGTTCCGCGCGCTATCCACTTGTTCAAATTCGTTAAAGATTTGATCGATCTGCCCCGGCGGTATACCGATACCTGTGTCCTTTACATCTATGCGCAAATTGAAACCATCTGGCCCCTCTTGGCCCGTCACATCGATATAGACGTATCCTTCAAGCGTAAATTTGACCGCGTTTCCGGCAATATTGGTAATGACCTGACGCAGACGCCCGACGTCACCTTGAAAGACTTTCGGAAGTCGCGGGTCATATCGCAAGGTCACTTCAACCGACTTCTCGCACGCTTTTGTCGAAAGAAGTGTCACAACATCTTCCATTGCGGCCTGCAAATCAAAGGGCGCAATCTCTAGCTCCAGTTTACCGGCTTCAATTTTGGAGAAATTCAAGATGTCGTTAATAATGGTCAACAACGCTGCGCCGGATTTCGAAATCGTTTCGGCGTACATCCTTTGATCTTCATCTAGCTCGGTCTCAAGAATAATTTCAGCCATTCCTATGACGCCGTTCATAGGAGTGCGAATTTCATGGCTCATATTGGCAAGAAAGTCAGATTTCGCCCGGCTCGCTTTGTCCGCCTTTTCTTTTGCCAACTTCAATGCGTTTTCTCGATCATCACGCTCGTTGAAGCTGTTTTGCAAGACAGAAACTGAATAATCTAACGCTACAAATTCCTTCGATACGAAGGACGCCAGTTGCGTTCGTTCATGATGTTGACCGGCCAAAACAGCGGACATCCGGCTATGAATATTGCGAAGAGGTCGCATCGCTAGGAAATTGGCTTGCAACAAAAAAAGTAACGACAATAATCCGACCGTCATTCCTATCGTAAGCCTCGTTTGGCTTACATTGGACGCAATCAACGCCTGCCCCTCAGCCGTAGACCAATCTATTTCCATCATCCCAAACGGTTCATCTTCAACGATGATATCGCGCGTGAAATGACGGACCGTGGTTGTCGTTTCAAAGTTGTCCCGCTCGACGTGCGCGACGACATCCCCAAAGTCATCTTTGATCGTGATCGCGAGTAGCTTGGAATGGCGGAGCAACGACTCTTCCATGGCAGTTTCAAGAACCGGCGTATCTTGAACAATTATTGGTTCGAGCATCAACCCGCTAATCAAGGACACCGTCAAATCTGCTTGTTCGAGCAAATCCGCATTCATGCGACTGGTTTCAGCGCGGCGTTCATATTCGCCGATAAAAAAGGTCACAAGAGCCGCGGCGACGACCATCGAAAGAGCGATCTGCGCATTTATTCCCATGGATTTCATATGGTCGTCCCGCGCGTTTCTCAGAATGTGCCGCTATGTTTCATCGCAGTCCGAATGAAATCATAATCTGCATCAGCGCCTTCAGCGAAACCGTCTTGCGAAATACTCTTCAAGATGTCCGGCGCCGTTGTATTGAGCATAACCTGACGCATCGCATTAAAGACCTTTAGGTCCATTCCAGAGGCCGTTAGCCATGGCTTCGTGACGTTTTCGAACTCAAACAAGGTTTTGATCGGAACGCCAGATTTTACCAACTTCTTGAAAGTGCTTTCCTTTAGTGCACCCGCCGCAAAGCGACCTGCCCCCACAGCTGATCCTACCTTGTCATGTCGCTCGAGATAGGCGTGTCCGCTCAAATCTTGGCTCGTCACACCTGCGTTGATCAAATGGCTTTGGGCAAGGTATCTACCAATAGTCGACAATGGATCCCCAAAAGCAAAGCTTTGCCCGGCAAGATCAGAAAGCGATTGAAGATCGCTATCGGCATGCACTGCAATGATCCCCTTGAACCGTTTTTGACCATTCTTCGACTCCATCGCAGCGATTTGAATACCATTATCACGCTCATGAACCGTTATGTACGAAGCGGGCCCGAAACGCGCAAAGTCCACTTCTCCGTTAGCCAGGTGATCAATGCCAGTTTCGTACTTCTTCGCGATCTTCATCTTGATGTTAACTTGCTCACCCATGACTTTGGTCATTTCGGCAGACAAATATTGTAGGAATGGCTTGTATTTCTTGACAGTGGTCGTTGGTTTGTCGGCGGCATAAGTGCCGAAGACCAAATTGATCTCAGCAAAGACGGGCATTGCAAAGGTTGATGCAACAAAAGCAGCAGCCAACGTCTGCAGGATACGATTTGCGACAGTCAAACGCGAGCGAGCCTGCCTGACGAATTTCAAAGCAACAGTTTTCATAGCTTCTCTCCCAAGGTTTTCAGACGCATCTTTCAAAGCGCCAACAAAAATGATGAATCATTCATCGCAGAGCGAAGAGAAGAATTCGTTAATTCACATTCACAAATCAGGGTTAAAACCGCCAAATTCTAAATGATGTCAGTCAAAAAATTCCTTTTATAAACTAAATATTAACTAAATTTTTCGTCAAATGGCCCGATAGCTTTTGAGTGGGGCAGATCGAGATGAAACTACTGACGAAAACGGCAAGAGCACTTTGCCGAATGTTTATGCTTGGTGTATTGGCGTTAGTAACTTTGTCTCCAAGCCCCGCCCTCGCCATCCCCTCCCCAGAACTGATCATTGGGTCTGTTTCCTCCTTGTCACAGATTTTCGCCGTCGGTTTTGCCGCCGTGACGGGTGCAACGGCACTCATCGCAAAACGATTGGGATTTGCGCCGATATCCGGCAAACGTCAGACACGGTTTCCTATTCGATTTATCTTGATCCTAGTGCTCATCGCTGCAGGGCTTGGTGCGCTCAACATATGGCAATACCGCACGCAACAAGCTGCGGAACTGGCGCATCTGCGTGCAACCCTCATTCGCCCTGCGCAATTTGATGGGACACAAATCCAAGACGCGAACCTCAAAGAGACCAGCTTTGATAAGCAAGCGAAAAGCCCGCTCGCGCTCAGCACGCAGGAGGCGGAGCAACTATTACAAAATGCCGCCCAAGGTCAGGAAACCTTGTTCTATGATGTGCGAGAGACAGGCGAGCACCAAATGGGCACTTTACCAGGGGCGCAGCACGTGCGGTTCCCTGACTTTCTGCAATCCAATATCCCACTTGAGGGCAAACAAGTCGTCCTCTTTTGTCACAACGGCAATCGCAGCAGTGAAACCTGCGCAGAGCTGGCAGCCCGAGGGATCGATTGTCGCTTTATTTCTGGCGGTATTGAAAAATGGATCGTTGAGGGCCGCGATTTTAGCGACAAAGAGGTTCAAACCCTGTCCGATCTGCGCGCGATCCCCGAATACCCGAACAAAGAAACGCTTCTCAGCACCTCTGATTTCGAAGATTTCAAAGCAAACAGAGACCTCCAGATTGTCGATACGCGCTACCCCGGTGATTTCGCGTCTGGGCATTTACCCGGTGCGATCAACATTCCCATCCGCGCCCTGCCGACAGCCGAGCTCAAAGAGCGCATCAGTACCTTGCAAGATAAACCAACGATCGCAGCCTGTTATGATAGGCGCAGTTGTTTCATGTCGCAGGTTCTCGGCCTCGAGATGAACGCGGCTGGCATCGAATTTCTCGGCCGATACACCACGCCTTGGGAACATTTCATCGCGCCGCAACCAAAGCCCCACGTCCAGCAATGGTTGGCTGAACAACAAACGACGCTTTGGCAGTCTGCTGTGTCAAAACTCGCCGACGCACTGGTCTGGATTGGAGAACGATCACACTTCGTGCTGGGTCTACTTGCCCTCTCCTTGCTCTCCCGCGCCTTGGTCTTGCCAATCGCGCTGAAATCCGAACGTGATCAGATGGTTACGGCAAAGTATGCTGAAGAGTTGAAGCGCCTAAAAGAGGAATTGAAAGACGATCCAACGCGTAAAGCACGCGCCATGCAGCAGTTTTATGACAGCAAAGGGTTAACGCCGATGCGCAATATGACGGCGCTGCTGTTCTTGCCTGTCATGATGTTCGGCCTAAGCGCGTCGACCGAAGCAGGCACAGCACATGGCGCGTCGTTTCTTTGGGTGGATAATATGGGTCAAAAGGATGCGACCTACCTTCTGCCCCTCTTCTTCGCCATCTTGGCAGGCGTATATTTGCAGTGGGCCGTCGCGAAAAGCAAACGGCAGGCCGCTCTTTGGTGGGTGATTGGCGCACCTTTAATGTTCGCGCTGGTTTTCCAACTCAATGCAGCAGGCAATGTTTATCTCTGCATCAGCTTGGCCCTATTACTGCTCCAACGCGCTTATGTGACCGGCTTGCTGGGAATGCTCAAAGAGCGCGGGTCACTTGGCTTAAAAAGCTGGAAGGCACGCGCACCATTCCAAGGGATCTTCCCACTTGATAACACCGAGGCGTTGAACGAAAGCGGCAATAAATCCTATCGCCTATCTGTTTTGAAAAAAGCGGGCTTGCCCGTGCCAGACGGGCTCGTGATCCGAACGGAGGCATTAGATGCCTACAGCGGAATGAACGACGCGCAGAAGCAAAAATTTGCGAGCACGATCTGGCAAATGGTCGGTGAAAAACCATGCGCTGTGCGCAGTTCAGCAGCGAGCGAAGATGGCGCAGATCAGAGCTTTGCCGGTGTCTTTGAAAGTGTTCTCGAAGTGCAAAAACAAGACATGAGCGAGGCGCTTGATACGGTTGTCGACTCGTTTTCCTCAACCCGCGCACAAAGCTATGACGCGGGTGAAACCCCGAAACATGATGGCAATATTCTCGTTCAGCAAATGGTGCGTTCTGAATACGCTGGTGTCTTCTTTACCCGCGATCCTTCTGCCCCCGGCCTTTGTATGATTGAATTGGTGAAAGGCTGCGGCGATGATCTGGTGTCTGGCCGCGTAACACCACAAAACCTGCGTTTTGGTCGGTATACCAACGTTGCGATTGGTGACGAAACTGCGCCTATTGATTTGGTCCCCCTGTTGGAACTTGGCCGCAAGATTGAAGCAACATTTGGATGCCCACAGGACATTGAATGGGCCTATACGAACGGCGCTTTTCAGATTGTTCAAAGCCGTGACATCACAACGTTGACTGGCGGCGGATTGGCCGAACGTGCCCGAACGCAAGAATGGCTGCGTATCTTCGACACTTACGGAAACGCAGCGCCCGATGACATCATTCTTGAGCAAGACGAAATGTCCGAAGTTCTGCCTAACCCTACGCCCCTATCCTTTTCTCTTATGGGGGCGATTTGGGGACCTGGTGGTAGCGTAGACATCGCCTGTCGCCAACTCGGTGTCAGCTACAATTTGCCTGAGGGACGCCCCGGTCACTTGGTTCGCGTGTTCGGGCGCACCTTTGTGGATCGCGCGTTGAAACAACAAATGGCGCTGCATCTTAGCAAATCCAAGGCAAAACTTCTGCGCAAGCAGGCGAAATCTCTCATCACCCAATTCCGTGAAGAGACCGTCCCCGTTCTGCAAGAGGAAATGGCCGTCTGGCAAGCCATCGACTACAAAGCTCTGCCAGAAAAACAAATCATCCGCTGTATCGAAAAGCTACAAAACAAACTGGTCCACGAGACCTATGTGGAAGCTGAAAAAATCAATATCCTAGCTGGTTTCACTATGACGGAGGCCAAGGCCTTTGCTCAAGGCGATCAGTTGGCGACTGACCGTCTCATGCGCCCTATCTTGCGACATGCGCCTGTGAATCTCATCGAAGCCTGCGCTGCATTAAAGGGCAAAGCCCAAATGAGCACGCTGTTAACCTTGATGGGGCACCGTGCAATTTTCGACTACGAACTCAGTACGCCGCGCTATAGCGAGGCCCCAGATTTGCTTAAGCCCATGCTCGAAAGCGCGACACCCCTCACCTTCACGGAACCCGCCGATCATGCGGCATTGCCAACAGATGCCGTTGATCTGGCCATCACGTTTCAGGACCTCAAAGAACAGGCGAAACATGAAGCGCTCAAAATCGTGGCCGAAATCCGCCGCGCGGCCTTGGCGTTGGCTGAAAAAACTGAACTTTCAAATCTGATATTCCATCTAAAGATTGAGGAACTTCAACACCTGAGCGAGACGAATGTCTCCGTCCTGCGCGCCAAGGCAAAACTGCGCAAGAAACGCGCGAAACATCTGATCAAACACGTGCCGCAGCAGGTCACTCTCACGCTACGCGAATGCGAAATTCTGTCTGCAAACATGCCTACGCACATTCAAAATGGTGAGGCAGGTTTAGGAGGCACTTGCGTGTCAGGCAGTCAAAACGTGACGGGCCGTGTGTTTGTTGTGCAAGATGAAACGTGCATTGATGCCAGCGCATTTGATGGTTTCACAGATGGGGACATCATCGTCTGCCGCATGGTCAGCCCTGCTTGGCTTCCCTTTGTTCAGCGTTCCGGCGGCGTGCTGAGCCAGGTTGGCGGTTGGCTCAGTCATATGGCCATCGTTGCGCGCGAAAAGGACATTTTGATGCATGTTGGCTGCAGCGGGCTCGCTCGTTTGCAAAACGGCATGACGGTTTCCGTCAAAACAGACGGATCAATCGCTATCCTCGAAACGCCAGTCATAGATGTTCGCAAAACCGCCTGATCTTGCGAATATCTAACCCGTACAAGGCACAGCTGTGCCCTTCAACGCTTATTCCCAGTGTTTTCGCAAACGGTGCAAAAGAAGCCAAACACAGAGCAACGTGATTGGCGTAACGCCGGCGGCAAGCAGCGTTTTAGACAGACCAAAGGCTTTCTCAACAGGGCCGAGCGTATAAAGAGCGATGTTGACGGCATAGTAACTGACCGCAACCACCGATAGGCCCTCTACCGTTTTCTGCAAACGCAATTGCAAATCTGCGCGCTTATCCATGCTGCTCAGCAAGACCTGATTTTGGGCGGAACGATCCACATCAACCTTCGTGCGCAACAGCTCCCCTGCCCGCTGCGCGCGATCTGACATGGCCCTCAAACGCCGTTCGGTCGCTGTAACAGTTCGCATCGCGGGATCAAAACGGCGCATCATAAATTCACCAAATGTCTGCCGCCCCATAAACCGTTCTTCTCGGAGCACCTCAATGCGTTGATCTACGATCTGCGCATAGGCTTGCGTGGCAGCGAAACGGTAAGCGGAGTTCACGCCAATGATCTCAACTTGTCCTGATACATCAAGGAGTTGCTCAAGAACGCGGGCCGGATCGCTCGTATCGTTGGCCATATCGGACAACAGACCGCTCAAACGCGCATCGGCCTGCGCGAGATCACCGCCCATGTCACGCGCATGAGACAGGCCCAACATTGCCATTGCCTTATAGGTTTCAATCTCGCACATGCGTTGGATCACTCGGCCAATGCGCTGTGGCCCAACCGTTGGATCCGTAAAAAGGGCAAAGCGAATATGCCCCGCTGGATCAATTCGAAAATCAGCAGCAACAACAATGCTGTCATCAAGCACACGGCTAATGGCCATGCTCTCTTGAACCAACCAAGCATGCGCTTTGGCGGCGATCACCTCATCCTCAGGTGCTTTTTCAACCCGGATCAAGGCAGATGTTACCCTTTGACCGGGCGCTGACATCAGCCAATCTTCTGGAAAAACGTCAAAAGCATCAGCAGAAAATGCTTTTTCATCAGTACCTTCCACGAAAATTGTGTAAGTCACAAACTCACTGTGACTTTCCCATTTCAGCGTAAATCGTCCCATTGCTCCCGAAAAATGGGTCGCATCCGGTTGCGGATGCGCTGCACCAAATCGATCCAGCAAATCAATCAGATGAGCGCGTTCAGCGTCACGCCCCTGCCCGCCGACCCGCGCCATCGCGAGATACGCAGCTTGGCTCGGCGCGCCAATCGATGGAAAGGGGCGCGCGTGCAATTCATTAGCAAGTGTATAGCGCAAAGGGTGGTCAGTGATCGGGGCCATCGGATGTTCTCGGTTAAGGTGATTAAGCTCCCTTATACCCCCTAAGCACAACCTGAAAACCCACAAAAATTAATAAAATCAATAAGTTATAAGTATACAAATGCATACAAGCGAAAAGCTCATCGGAAGATCGAACGCGTATAGCCATTCGAGAGATCACTCTGTTGCCAATCTGAGCACAGTAAGCGCTTGCACAGACGAGCAACTTCTGGTCCACCTTTTCTAAACATACCATTTCAACATCGCGCAGCACCTCGTTCGCTGCCCATATGATGGAAAGACCCACCGATATGACTGATTTTACGAAAACGCGCGCCCTATTCGATATTCCAGAAGGCATGGTCTACCTGAATGGCAATTCGCTCGGTCCAATGCCAAAAGCCGCACCCGACGCAATGGCGCGATTTTTGAACGATGAATGGCGTACCGAGTTGATCAGAGGGTGGAACACCAAGGGTTGGTTCATGCAAACCAACACTCTCGGTGATCGTATCGGCAGTCTTATCGGCGCCGCAGAAGGGTCTGTCGTGGTCAGTGACACCTTGTCGATCAAGGTGTTTCAAGCTGTTGGCGCAGGTCTATCGCTCGTACCAGACCGCAAAGTCGTGCTCTCGGACACAGGCAATTTCCCGACCGATCTCTACATGGTTCAAGGCCTCACCAAGCTAAAGGACGATGGCTACGAGCTGCGAACCGTCGCACCCGAAGCTGTCCTTGATGCCATCACCGATGAAGTTGCAGTCGTAACCCTGACCGAAGTCGATTACCGCACATCCCGCAAACACGATATGGCGCGGATCATAGAAAAGGCCCATGAGGTTGGCGCGGTTGTCGTCTGGGATTTGGCCCATTCCGCAGGTGCTATCCCCGTCGATGTTACGGGAACAGATGTCGATTTCGCTGTTGGCTGCACCTATAAATTCCTGAACGCTGGCCCCGGAGCGCCCGCCTTCATCTATGTCGCGCCGCGTCTCATCGAACAGGTCGAACCAGTGCTCTCTGGTTGGTACGGCCATGAAGCGCCCTTTGCCTTTGATACCGATTATCGCCCCATGCCGGGCAAGATTGATCGCATGCGGATCGGCACGCCCTCAATCGCGTCTTTCGCCCTACTTGAGGCAGCATTAGATGTGTGGGAGCAGGTTGATCTGCAAGATTTGCGTGCGAGATCGATTGAGTTAATGACGCTCTTTATTGATCAGGTCGAAGCGCGCTGCGACGGTGTAACCCTCGTTGGCCCACGTGATATGAACGAACGTGGAAGCCATGTGTCGTTCAAATTCGAACATGGCTATCCCTGCATGCAGGCCTTGATCGATCGCAATGTCATCGGTGATTTTCGCGCCCCTGATATGATGCGTTTCGGCATTACGCCCCTCTTCATTGATGAGGCGGACATCCTAAAGGCCGTCGATACGCTAGAGGACATTCTAAAGACCGAAAGTTACAAAGAAGATCGTTTTCAGGTACGCTCGGCGGTGACCTAACCCGCTGTTCCAGTCCAAAGAGCGGGGCTGCTTTCTTCCGAAAGTCCCTGCGCTCCATTCAAGATCGTTCTTTTCCAGAAATTTTAGGCGTTATTTATGTCCGGCCGTCTTTCATTCTCCATTAACGATCTGAACTGCGCCTCATGTTCAGCGCGCGCAGAAAGCGCATTGAGCGGCGTTGAAGGCGTGCGCGACGTGCATGTAAACTTTGCGACTGGGCTTGCTGTTGTCTCGCTCAAGGGCCCCGTGAATGCGGGCGATATGGCGGCGTCCCTTACAGAGATTGGCAAACCAGCGCGTCCAGAAAGCGTTGAACTCGCGATAGATGGTATGAGCTGCGCCTCTTGCGTTCAACGCGTTGAAACCGCGCTTTTGTCTGTCGACGGAGTTCTTAGCGCAGAGGTCAATCTCGCATCTGGCACGGCTCAGGTCCAAAGCCTCGGCTCGCCAGCAGATGCGCTGATCAAAGCCGTACAAACCAGCGGAAAGTCAGCAACACTCGTCACGGCAGAGACGCCGAATGACGCTGGCTCCCAACATGACGACACCGCGAACGACATGCGCCGTGCCTTCATAACATCTGCCCTTCTCACGCTACCCATCTTCGTTCTTGAAATGGGGGGCCATGCATTTCCCTCGTTTCACCATTTCATCGCGCGCAGCATTGGCGTGCAAACAAGTTGGTTCATTCAATTTGCATTGACGCTCTGTGTTATTCTCGGCCCTGGCCGCGCTCTCTGGCGCGCGGGTCTCGCGGCGCTTTTGCGATGGCAACCAGACATGAATGCGCTTGTGGTGCTTGGGTCCGGCGCCGCGTTTGGGTATTCGCTGATCGCCCTATTTGCGCCCTTCCTTTTGCCCAGCAATGCACAGGCCGTGTATTTCGAAGCAGCGGCCGTCATCATCACCCTCATCCTCGCGGGGCGATGGTTGGAGGCGCGCGCAAAGGGCCGGACCAGCGCCGCCATCACGCGGCTTGTAGCGCTCCGCCCGTCCAATGCTCTGGTCGAACGCGATGGCGCGATCGCTGAACATGCAATTGATGCAATTGCCCTCGGCGATTTGATCCACGTGCGCCCCGGGGAGCGCATCGCAGTCGATGGCATCGTGACAGAGGGCGACAGTTGGGTCGATGAAAGCATGCTCACCGGTGAGCCATTGCCAGTACACAAAACACTTGATGCAAAAGTTACCGCTGGCACCGTGAATAGCACGGGCGCTTTCGTTTTTAAGGCGCAGGCGATTGGCGCGGATACCACATTGAGCAAAATCATAACGATGGTGCAACAAGCCCAAAACGCGCGATTGCCAGTGCAGAATCTTGTGAACAAAATCACAGCATGGTTTGTTCCAGCAGTGCTTGTGATCGCCGTATTTACCATCGGAATCTGGCTGTTTCTCGGACCCGATCCTGCGCTAAGCCATGCCTTGGTTGCAGGTGTTTCTGTACTTATTATTGCCTGCCCCTGCGCAATGGGCTTAGCGACACCGACCTCAATTATGGTCGGCACAGGGCGCGCCGCAGATCTTGGCGTTCTGTTTGCCAAAGGGGATCCGCTGCAAAAGTTAAATGAGGTCAAAACGATCGCTTTTGACAAGACGGGCACGCTCACATCGGGCAAACCAACGCTGAACGAGATTATTTGCGAGGTCGATATCCTTGCCGCTGACGCGTTAACGCTCGCAGCGAGCCTCGAAGAGAAATCGGAACACCCCATCGCGGTTGCGCTCAAAACAGCCGCCAAGGCTGAAAGCCTTGAGTTGATGTCAGTCTCAAGTTTCCAAAGCATCACAGGCGGCGGAGTACGCGGCGAAATTGATGGGCGTCAGATTCTACTTGGCAACCGACGGCTTTTGCTCGATGCAAATATCGAAGTCCCTGAACAGAGCGACATTGGAACCGAGGTTCTGCTTGCGCGCGATAGGCAGTTAATCGCGCGATTTACCATCGACGATCCCGTCAAACCTGAGGCCAGCACCGCAATCCAAGCGCTCAAAGACAGAGGGATCACGCCCGTGATCATCACTGGCGACACGCAATCAGCAGCACGTCGCCTTGCTGAAAACCTTGGTATTTCGAACGTCATTTTTGGTGTTCTTCCTGAAGGCAAAGCCCATGAAGTCACCAAACTGAGAGAGAATGGCCCTATTGCCTTTGTGGGCGATGGGATAAACGATGCCCCTGCTTTGGCGCAGGCGGACGTTGGCATTGCGATTGGAACCGGCACAGATGTCGCGATTGAAACTGCTGATGTGGTGTTACTATCTGGCGATCTTGGCGGTGTGGTGTCGGCGTTGGAAGTCAGCAAAGCGACATTGCGCAATATCCAACAAAACCTCTTTTGGGCTTTTGGATATAACGTCCTGCTTATCCCAGTCGCCGCCGGCCTGCTTTATCCCTTATTTGGCCTTTTGCTCTCACCAGCCTTGGCTGCAGGGGCAATGGCTTTGTCGAGTGTCTTTGTGTTGACCAACGCCTTGCGTCTCAATCACGCGGGCAAACGTATTCGTTAAGTTTCCTTATTCGGCACCCCAAGATCATCAAAGAACGTGGCGCAAGCCCTCCCTTTTGCTTTTGACGCATATAAAGCCTGATCAGAATTCTGCACAAGATCATCTGGCCCCAAAAGATCGCCTTCGCGGTTAAAGGCAATGCCGATGCTTGCGGATACATTGCACACATCTCCCTCAAACTGGATGGGCCGTTCGATACCAGCAATGAGGCGCGCCGCGATGTCAGAAAGAACCTCCCGTGACGTTTCGTTTTCGATCAGGATCATAAATTCATCGCCGCCAACCCGCGCGATCATATCCCCTTTGCGCGTTTCGGCCCGCATCACTTTCGCAACTTCTTGCAAAACATGATCCCCAGCTGCGTGCCCCTTGGTATCATTCACAGATTTGAAAAAGTCCAAATCCAAATGCATCAAAGCAAATTCACATTTTTCATCAGCACGGCTTTCCAAGGTACGATCCGCAGCGCGCCGATTGTGAAGCCCAGTTAGAGTATCTGTTGCGGCCTGCTCTTCCGCCGCAAGCTTGGCCCCCTGAAGCCGCTTATTAAGCAATCTGGACGCTTCCATCGCCGCTGATTTGGCTTCCACCAGATACAACATTTCGATCGCGAGGTCGGTTGCCGCAAAATCAGCGCTGGTGAGACCATAATCCTGCACACCTTCCACAACCGAAATCCCAAAGGATAAATTGACCAACGCGCCCTGCCCCTTAGGCAAGCGGACCAAGACCCCCTTCAGCGATGTTTTGGGGCTTTTGCGAAAACCCATGTGCAGCTTACTACGAGCGCGCGCCATCAATTCAGACATCGTCGTAATGGAACGTGGTCGATCCAGCTGGAACACTTCCAAGAAGCGCCTTCCGATCAGGTCAGTTTCCTGTCTCAACTTGCAGAGCGTCGGCGCAGCATGGATGATATGACCGGTTTCCGTCAAACGCAGGTGCATCGGGCACAAAATGTCCAACGCATCCCCGAGAGCGTCCCAATCTGGGCTTGGCTCAGTTGATAGGTTGCGATCAAGCTTCATGCCATTGCCCCCAGTTCAAAGCGGTTTCCCTCTGAAAAGGCAGTTTCCAACAGAGCAATAGCCACCGTTTCGATATCCCCCTGACACCCGCCGTATTCCAACATCACCAATGCGCCGTAGTCATCTGCCATGGCGGTCAGTAAGCCGACCAGAACGTGACCAAATCCATCCATTTCAGAGCGCACCGTTAGGCTAAACTGATTCACGGTATGTTCGCGAAGTTCCAAACTAGGGAGCCGTAGGTCAGAAACCGCAAGGCGCGCGCGGTCATTCAAGTCATCGAGCGAGTAGAGGAAGTCGACAAAATCAACACCACCAAAACGAAGCAATCTGCGCACGGCCTGTTGATGAGGCTGTGAAACTAAATAGGTGCCGAGGTTTTGCAAGAAATCAGCGCGATCCGCATGCAAAACACTACATGCGCAATCAATAACCTTCGGGGTCAATTCCTTGGGGTAGACCAACATCGATTCAAAATGCAGATCTTCCAATTCCGCGCCTTTGGCAACAAGCGCCCAAGATTCAGCCCCATAAGTCCCTATAACGAACGCTTCAATCGCTTTATTAATTAACCCATGCATACTTTGACCTAGTTCTCCACCTAGGTAAGTCATGCGTGCAGGACGTTAATAAAGCGATAACGCGGCTTAGTTGATGGGCAAAGCCAGCACAAAAGACGCCTAAAAGCTTAGTCAAATCGACAAATTCTTAGAAATCCGTTGGTGCGCCACCCTCAGATTTACGCCGCGTGACAAAATCTGCGAGCTCTTCACGAATAGCGATATCCATGGGTGGCTCTTCGAATTCTTCCAGAATGGCATTGTACACACCATGGGCGCGCTCTGGTGTCCAAATTCCGCCCTCAGATTCCCACGCTTCGTAGTTTTTCCAATCGCTCAAGAAGGGCTGGTAAAAGGCCGTAGTATATCGATCTTGGGTATGTTGAATGCCAAAGAAATGACCATCATTGCCAACGGATTTTATCGCATCCAGTGCAATGTCATCGGGCGTTGTCGCGAATGTTGCAGGCTCCATATAGCGTTGAATTTGCTGCAGTATTTCGCAATCCATAATGAACTTTTCAGGGCTGGCGATCAGCCCTCCCTCAAGCCATCCAGCCGCATGGTAGACCATGTGCGTTCCCGATTGCACCGCCGCCCAGAGGCTGTTTGACGTCTCCCACATCGCCTGCCCGTCTGGCACATTGGCAGCGCAAACTCCCGAAGAACGCATAGGCAATCCGTAAAAGCGCGCCATTTGGCCCGTCATCTGAGTTGCGCGCATATATTCGGGCGTGCCAAAGGCTGGCGCGCCGCTTTTCATATCCACGTTGGATGTGAAGGTGCCGATGACACACGGGCAGCCAGGATTGATAATTTGCGCCAGCACAACAGCGCAGAGCGCTTCAGCCAACGACTGCGCAACCGCACCCGACATGGTGACAGGCGCCATCGCCCCTGCCAATGTGAAGGGCGTCACAACAAGGCCCTGCCCACGACGCGCCATCCGAATCCAACCATCCATCATCGGATGATCATGTTTCAGAGGGGATGTAGAATTAATGTTCGTATACATGCGCGGGGCGGCGTCGAACTCTTCATGGCCCAAGCCGCCAGCAATGCGCACCATTTCCATGACATCTTCGACGCGTTCTTTGCCAAGACTATAGGCATGCATCACCTTATCGGTGATCGTCAGCTTGTCGTAAAGAACATCAAGATGGCGCACGGAAGCATGAATATCGACAGGTTCAACCGGATAGCCGCCTGCGAAGTGGATGCAATTGAAATACTGCGTCAGCTTCAGAAGGTTCTGGCACATTTCGCGATTGCCGGGGACCTTTTTACCAAGCGACATATCCCAGTAATTCGGAGGCGACGACACATTGCCGAACAAAATCGTATTGCCGCCTACTGTAACTTTGCGATCAGGGTTGCGCGGTGTGATGTCAAATTGATCCGGCGCGAGGGCGATTTTCTCCATAACGAAATCACGTCCCATTCGGACGATTTCGCCATCAATATCACAGCCGCCACTCTTTCGAAGAATTTCGAGCGCTTCTGCATTCAAGAACGCGATGCCAATTTCTTCCAGAATACGCATCGCGCCATCGTGGATCGCTTGAATGCCTTCTTCGCTCAAAGGTTCGGTTGGGCGGTCCAGATTTTCTGGCAAGCGCCATGGGCTTTGTTCAATCGCCGCTGTGCCACGACGGATAGCCGCGCCTGCCCGCCCGCCGCCTCTGCGTCTTCGCTTGTCAGATTCTGCCATGATGCTCTCCTCTTCGATTGCCCCCATCAAACGAAGTTGAGCGCCCCAGCGAGAGCCTAAAGGCGACACATGCTGTCGTATTTCTCTATTTGCGCTGGCCTTTGAAGGTAATCCAGCTTTCCAGCTCGCCTATATTATTCAAAATAGTGTCCGCGAACGGTGCCAGTTCGGCCGCTTTAGCGATGCCTGTTAGCACGCCAACCGCAGCCATTCCTGCAGCGCGCGCGGCTTCCAGATCGTGCGTACTGTCACCGACCATGACTGTATGAAACGGGTCGACCTTCACATGCGAACAAAATGCCAAAAGCGGTTCAGGATCAGGCTTGGCGCCGAAACCGCTGTCAGAACCGCAGATGAAATCAAAATAATCGCGCACGCCCGCATGCCCGAGATGGGCATGGGCAACAGATTCCGCATCGTTGGTCATCACGCCCAGCTTATAACCCGCATCTTTGAGTCCCTGCAGATAAGGGGCAAGCGCGACGGTAGGCTCTAGCGGTGCATTGGCCGCGCTTTGCGCAACTTCTTGTTCTAAGGCATCGATATCAGTGCGGCCCAGAACACCCGCAATCGCGACCGTAATCTCACGATTGCTTCCTGCAATCACTATTGAGCTAGGCAAAAACGCCTTTGCCTTGAGATCATATCCAAGGACGCTTGCGAGCGATGCCAATGTGGCTTCATCGCCTCCGCTTAGCTGTGGGAGAAAGCCAGCGGCCCATCTATCCCAAGTTCCGCGAAAATCGAAAAGGGTGCCGTCTTTGTCAAACAACACGCCTTTGAACATCTCGGAGCATCCATTCATGTCCAGCTCACTTCAGCGCCGCCCGGCAAGGCCTGACGTGCTTCGCCCATACGCTCATAAGGCACTCGCAAATCATCGCAGCATGCGATGATCCAAGCGTCGTCCATCATCAAAAATTCAATTACCGATAATTGAAATACTGGATCGGTTAAGCGCGCTCGAAAATCTGCTTCGCTTGCCCCGCTCGCGCCAAGAAAGACCGTTAAGATCTCTTCTTGGCCCGCAAGCCAGCCTAAAACGTTGATGCTGAACACTTCTGCAGCGTCTCGTGATAAAGGCAATTGTAAGCTCCTTGCTTGAAATATCGCGCGCCCTAAGGGTCACGCGAACAACAGCAAGAACTTCGCACGTTGGTTGCGCCAACGCTAGTCCAGTGGACCCAGTTTTCGTTAATTTTGCGCGTCAGTGCGATCTTCGCGGCGGTCAGAGCGACGACCTTTGCGCCGCTTCTCACGGCGCTCCAATGCATCCTCAAGACGATCTGCATAAGCAATGCGTCCCTCAAAGCTCATCGCGTTGAGTTTTTCGATTGCGATAGCGCGGCCAACATCCTGAACAGCGCCAGCACGTTCAAGCTGACCTTTCATGATGGCCTCAGCCTGCATAGCATCAAAGTCTTCGGCGCGGACAATCTCAATGAATGCTAAATAGTCCGTCTTTTCCGCGGCTTTTGCGCTTTTAAAACCTTCCAAACGTGTACGCATTTCTTTGCGCATTTCACGCTTTGTCGCCCCCTCAAAGGCCGCAACATAAGGCGTTGAAATCGATCTGGCCGTTGGCGGGCCATTTCGATCACGTGGCCCATTCGAAATGGCCCCGATCACGGCGCCAATCACCAAAAGGTTCAAGGCCAAAGACACACCCAACAGAATACGAAACCGGCGCGGGACTTTCGTCTTAGGCGTCTCGACTGGTGTTTTTGGTTGATCTGGATCGCTCATCGCGCCTTATCCTTCGTACTGCGTAAAATCAAATCCATCACCCAGATCAAGCGCATCGCTCAACGAGGTCACTTCACCAAATGCGGCATCAAACGGGACACTCAAACTCTCGGGTGGACTCACCCCGATGTAAACGCCAGCGATCGTTGCTGTGGCCAAACCTGCCAAAGTCGGCCAACCGCCTATCGTCTCGCCAAGTTCATCAAAGAACTGCGCAAAGCGCGAACGTTTCTTTACAGGCGCGCTCATTACCCCTTTTGCAGCAGGTTGATGTGCGAGGCCATCGCTTAGAACCCGCGCTAGAAAATCCGGAGATGGCTCAGGCGGCGTGCGGCTGGCATCTTTAAACAACTTGTCCAAATCGACATCATCGCTCATTGCGTTTCTCCTTCAAATCCGAGGGCGGCCTTGCGCCCTTTTAATATCTTCGCCAAAGCGCGCTTTCCGCGCGATGTCAGGCTTTCCACCGCCTCCACACTGATCTCCATCTTTTCGGCGATCTCTGGATTTGGCAATTCTTCTATGTGGCGCAGCACAACGGCTTGACGTTGGCGCACCGGTAGTTCCATCAAAGCGTTTTGCAACGCATCCTGGCGCGCAGTGCTTTGCAACACATCATCCGCGCTCGGGCTTGGATCAATCGGTTCATCAATCGCATCCAACGACGTGCCGCGCCGTTGGCGCAAACGATCCGTGCACAAGTTTGATGTCACGCGATAGAGCCAAGTCGTGACCTTGGCTTCACCACTGCGCCACTCAGGAGCGATCTTCCACACTCTCATCATAGCATCTTGCGCCACATCTTCTGCTTCTGCCGCCACACCCAGCATACGATACGCCTGAGCATAAGCCCGCGGCGCAAGGCGCAAGGTCAGAGTACGCGCCGCCGCTTCATCGCCATTGGCATAAAGCAGTAACAGCGCATCATCGCTTAAATCTGTGTTCTGATCTAAAGGCATCGACATTCGCGTCTTTTAAGCACCATCGGTAGTAGGGTCGAGAGCAACTCTGCCCCGCTCGCGGGGCAAAGCCGTTGTCGCTAAGGAAAGGCTTTAGTTTTCAGCCTTGTCTTTGCGCATTTTCTTTCCATGACCTTTGCCATGTTTCTTCATTTCAGCGAATTCTTCTTCGGAAATGGTGCCATTGCCATCCTTATCCGCACGCTCGAACATCTTCGCGCTGCGCTCTGCGCGCTTGCCGCTTGTAAGCTCTTCCATGCTGACCATGCCGTCGCCATCTGCATCCGCGCGTTCGATCATCTTGTCGGCACGCTTTTCAGCACGCTTGCCAGCATTCGCCAACAACTCTTCACGGCTTAATTTACCGTCTTTGTTGGTGTCTTGCGTTTCAAAACGGGCTTTGCCGCGCGCTTGAAGTTCTTCTTTGGTCAGTGCGCCATTGCCATCAGTATCTAGCTGACTGAAGGAAGGGCGCTCTTTACGCATCTTCTTGCCTTCCCCATCATCGGAAGCGGCTTGAGCTGCGAAACCAGTCGCGATCACCAAACCTGTCAGAACGATACGGGACGTCATGCGTGAAATACGTGTCATTTAACTACTCCATTTACATAGGCCACCTTGGCCCAATTCATCAGGCTTTCCTTGCCTGCTGTGGTAGGTCAAACGCAGCAGCCCAAAACTTCCGTCGCACCTTTTTCAACTTTTTTCGCATTTCTTTTCGCGACATCCCGACGCAAGGACATTTTGTGACCTATGAAAGCGCTAACATTCTCATCAAGATGCACCATCTAAATAGTATCGAATTGCCAAAGGTCTTTGAATGACGCGTTCCCCCGACTTTACGTCAGCACATAATGACATCTCTGCTGCGCCCTCTGGTGCAGAGACCTCAGCGTTGGAAACGCTCAAAGAACGGCCCCTTAAGTCGTCGCTTTTGCGGGGATGGCGGCGAAAGTGCCCGCGTTGCGGCAATGGGCCAGTTTTGCATAGCTATCTGAAGATGCGCGAAAGCTGCACAGTGTGTAACCTCGATTTCCGTCACGCGCGCGCAGATGATGGTCCAGCCTACGTTACGATTCTCGTGGTGGGACACCTGATGGCCCCAGCGCTACACATCGCATTTGTAGAATTTCGCCCCGAACCGTTGATCCTGTTCACGATCTTCTCCGTCGGATGCGTCACGCTTTCCCTCTATCTTTTGCCCCGTATCAAAGGTGCAATCGTCGCCTATCAATGGGCCAAGGGCATGTTCGGGTTTAATACGGAACGCAGCGACCCTCTTGATGAGCAAGGCTACGCGTGATTGGGTGAACTTCAGCACTTTCGCTGACAGGATCCTAATCTGCATGCCTCAAGACGCCCCAATCGATAAAACCGCAATTCGCCATGCCAGCACAGTCATCGTTTTGCGCAACCGTATGGATGCGCCAAGCGTGCTTATGGGCCAACGCGGCGCAAAAGCTGCCTTTATGCCGAACAAATTCGTCTTTCCCGGCGGCGCTGTTGATAAAGGCGATGCGGATATCAAGCTCAGCAAGCCGATCAATGCTGGATGCCAAACGCATCTGCGATTGAAGACAGATATTGCCAATCCACATGCGCTCGGGGTCGCGGCTATTCGCGAACTATGGGAAGAAACCGGATTGATCCTAGGCCAACACGGCCAATGGGACACGCCCCCACCCGAAGACTGGACCGACTACGCGGCGACAGGTCATGTGCCTGATGCGTCAGCTCTGCAATTCGTCTTCCGCGCGATTACCCCACCCGGTCGCCCACGCCGCTTTGATGCACGTTTCTTTTTAATCGATGCGGACGATCTGCAAGGTGACATTGATGATTTCTCTGCGGCGTCAGATGAGTTGTCCCACCTGCAATGGATTCCATTGGAAGAGGTGCGTAATTTCGATCTGCCCTTCATCACTGAGGTGGTTTTGGCCGAAATTTCCGGTCGCACAAACGATCCAACGCCCCCTGCCAACGTGCCAATGTTCCTGAACACCGAGGAAGAAAACCTCTTTATTCGGCTCAAAGGTGGCTCGCCCCTCTCTTGATCCTGCGCAGCTAGCGCACAGCAAGAACCAGCAGCATGACACTCACACTGAGCAAAGCAATCCCGACACCTTCGCGCGCGGTCAGTTTTTCTTTGAAGATCAAAACCGACACCATGAGCGAGAAAATCAATTCGACTTGGCCAAGCGCTTTGACGTAA
>NZ_JBDWVM010000264.1:0-8004 GCF_039984035.1 Planktotalea sp.
AAACGCGAGAAAATAGAAGACTGAAGCGAAGATAGAGAGCACTGCCCGCAGCGCCAGACTGCGTGGGCGCTTGCTGATCAAATTGCCCTTGGCGACTGAGGTTCGGTTAAACGCGACGCTTAGGAATGCGACGATTGCGCCTGAAAAGAAGAACAATTGCGGCGCTTCGAATTTTTGTGAGAACGTGCGCGTGATCGCATCGGCGCTGGTGGCAAAACAGCAATATAGGAGGATTAGAAACAACCCTCCTAGCGTACCGGATCCGATATTCTTAAGTGGGCGGATGGTCAAAACGCAGCTCCCTTGCGATCCAAATTCTTGTGGTCATGACTTGCAAGGCCGGGCACGTCTGGGCGCGCGAAGAGTTCAAAAAAGGCTTCAAATTCTGATGTTGCGGAGGCGACAGAGCGCAGATGCGCGCCGATCTCATTTGGTAGTAGCTCCATCAAATTGCTTTCATTCGCCCCCCAACTCGCGTTCCTGAAATCTGGTCTCTCGAACAACACTTGAGAGAGGGCGCGCATGGCTCTGACGCTGAATTCTGGTCGGCTGAACAACTGCGCCCCTTCCCCAACAGGTGCGGAAAAACTGACTTTACCGCTTTCGGCGCGGGCCCAGTTGGCGACAAAGTACTCATGATATTGATCGCTACCTTCGACCGCTGAACAGGGTTCGATGGTAAATAGATCGATGCGTTGATTGATCAATTCTTCCCATTGCTCTGGCGGGGTTTGGCCCGCGTAGCGAAGGGCAATGCAAATTTCAGACAACAGATCCGCGTTTTCATCCAGATGTGCTAAAATTCCGGTGAACATCAGACTTTGAATAGCAGCAGTGCTCAGGTTCGGATCGCGCCGTCCGTATTCGGAGAGGTAAAAGACGATATGTGTCAGCTCATAAGCCGTCTTGCGATTGGGCAAGGCAAAATGCGCCGACTGGTCCATGAAGGCGTGAAGCCGAGCGACCAACGCATCGGCGTCTTGAACCGGAATATTCCGCCGCGCCAAAAGCCGCATCGCTTCGGCCCTTTGCAAATCAGAAAGCTCGAGATCGTGCACCCCCTGCTTGGCCACAAATTGGCACAGCTGCTCGGCAATGCTTCCTTCCATCCCCAGCGCTTCAAGATCGAGCGCAATAGACGTTAAAAAACGATAGTACTGTGGAAAGAATGAAATGCGATCCGAAAGACTATGATAAAACGGTTGATAACACTCAACAATTTGCGCCTTCTGCCCCAAACCACAACATTCGAAAATGTTCAGGATTTCGGCATTTTCCTTGAGCCAGAACACATCATTTTGATCTTTTCGATGGTGCGCAAAACAGTTCAAAAAATTCGTTGTTGATGAAGTTTTGGGTTTGAAGTGCTGGGACAGACTGATCACATTGGCAGACATGATGGGCTCCTTTTCTCGGGGCTCCTGCTGCCCCAGCACTTCGGGTTCATAGCGTTTTCAATTATGTGCCGGAGGAAAACATATCCGTAAGAACACCATCAAATTGCGCAGTCTCTGTTGATGGCGCTGTGCCAGACGAGAACATCTGAGTTTGGAGGCCGTCCAGACAGTGCGTGAACCCTGCCGAATACAGCTCTGCACCAAAGCCTGTGTGCATATCAGACTTAGGGGTTGAAACGGATTCCATGGTTTTA
The DNA here is from genome assembly GCF_039984035.1 of Planktotalea sp. GTDB lineage: Bacteria > Pseudomonadota > Alphaproteobacteria > Rhodobacterales > Rhodobacteraceae > Planktotalea. Next base: position 1,652 of record NZ_JBDWVM010000264.1, read on the forward strand.
CGTAGAGCAGACATCGTATTCTCCTTTTCGGTGTTTCGATGACTGAAACGCTTGCACGCATAACGTGTGTTTGTAAGCGCTATTCTTCCATTAACGTGTTAACCACCCACTTATCCACACGCACACCTCGTCAAAACCTCTTGAGAAAAAAGAGGTTTTCGAAAGCCGAGGCTCTTTCAAAAAAATTTTACCGATAGCCCAAAAATGGTGCTCAAACAGAAAAAGGATCGACACGCATACAGCGAATCGATCCTCAAAAATCACCAAAAAGGCGAATCAAAAACTGGGTATTTAGGCGGCTTCAGCTTTCGGTTTGTCTTCGCTTGAACCTTTGTCATCAGATGCAGGTGCATCGCTCTCTGCATCAGCGACATCGTCGCTTTTCGCTAGTTCAGCGCTCTCTTCTTCTGTCGTGTCCGGTGCTGGCAGTGCCAAAGCTTCGTCCGCGAATTGTTCAGGCGCAGTAATATCAATCTTACGCGCGCTGGCATCGATCGTGACACTTGGCATCTCAGGCAGCTCGCCAAGAACAGCGTTCATTTCACTTTGTGCCGCTTCAAAGCGTTCGCGCATGGAAAGCACTTTGGTTTCGCCGGTCGCCGATTTAAAGAAGTTCAGAATTTTTAACATAAGACCCTCGCCAATTTCCTTACTGTCTAAAGATCAGTTTCGCGAGCGCACGGGGAAAAATCAAATCACAGCGACGTTTTTGAAGCCTCTCGCTTGCGCGCGTGCGCGCCATAGGGGATAGCTTATTTGAGCAAAGGGAGCGCAGAGCATGAAAATCGCAACGTTCAACATCAATGGCATCAAGGCACGGATCAACGCCCTGCCAGAATGGCTGAAAGAGGCCCAACCAGACGTGGCGCTTTTGCAAGAAATCAAATCTGTCGACGAGGCGTTCCCGCGCGAAATTTTTGAAGATATGGGCTACAACGTTGAAACGCATGGACAAAAATCCTTCAACGGCGTCGCGATCCTCTCGAAGCTGCCTTTAGAAGATGTCACGCGCGGCCTGCCCGGCGATGACAGTGACGAACAGGCGCGCTGGATTGAAGCGACGGTCATCGGTAAACAAGCCATTCGTCTTTGCGGCCTCTACTTGCCAAATGGCAATCCCGTGCCTGGCCCGAAATACGACTACAAACTTGCTTGGATGGAGCGGTTGCAGCGCCGAGCAGAAAATCTGCTTTCTGAGGAAATGCCTTTTTTAATGGCAGGTGACTATAATATCATCCCTCAAGATGAAGACGCGCGCCGCCCAGAAGCTTGGCAAGAAGACGCGCTTGCCCGCCCTGAAAGCCGCGCGGCCTATCGCCGTTTGATCAATCTAGGACTAACCGAAGCGTTCCGCGCCCGCGTGCAAGGGCCAGAACATTACAGTTTCTGGGACTACCAAGCCGGTGCGTGGAACCGCGATGACGGTATTCGCATTGACCACTTTCTGCTCAGCCCAGCCGTTGCGGACATCTTGGTTGATTGCCAAATCGACAAACACGTGCGCGCAGGCGAAAAGCCATCTGATCACGTGCCTGTCTGGGTCGAATTGGATAACTAAACTTAACCGCGCGCGGCCATGAAGACCTTGAGCCGCTCTAGACCTTCGCGGATATCTTCGGTGCTGCGCGCATAAGACAGGCGGATCGTCTGATGACCGCGCGCGGCATCAAAGTCGAGCCCCGGCGTCACCGCCACCCCTGCCCGTTCAAGAATTTCAGCGGCAAAGGCACGGCTGTCGTCGGTATAGTCACTAACATCGATGTAGACATAAAACGCGCCATCTGGCGGCGCAAAGGCGCTGAGACCCGCTTTGGGCAGTTCTTCGATCATCAATTGACGGTTTGCCGTATAAACCTTCATATTTTCTTGCAGCTCGTCGCCGCACTCCATCGCGGCAAGCGCGGTGACTTGGCTGATATGTGGCGGACAAATGAACATGTTTTGCGCAAGGCGTTCGATCTGGCGTACGTGATCTTCAGGCACGACCATCCAGCCCACGCGCCAACCCGTCATCGAGAAATACTTGGAAAACGAATTGATCACATAGGCCTGATCGGTGATCTCTAGGGCCGTGACCGCTTTGGCCTCATATTCGATGCCATGATAAATCTCGTCAGAGATGAAAGCCGTCTCCGTCTCTTGCGCAGCCCCAATGAGCGCGCTCATGGCGTCCTTGTTCAACATCGTGCCAGTAGGATTGCCGGGCGATGCAACCAATAACCCTTGGGCGTTCAGCCCTTTGAGATTGCTCGCGATGGGTTGCAGACGGTTTTCAGCCTGCGCTTCGATTAAGACTGGCTCAAGGCTCAGTGCTTTTAGGATTTGTCGGTAGCTCGGATACCCCGGCGCGCCGATTGCGACGCGATCCCCTGCTTCAAAGAGCGCGGTGAAGGCCAGCAAGAACGCACCGGACGATCCCGACGTGACAACAACCCGCTGCGGATCAAGATCAACATCATACCATTCGCCATAAAGCTGGGCGATACGGGCGCGCAGCGCGGGCAGCCCAAGCGCAACTGTGTAGCCAAGCGCGCCCTGCTCCATCGCCGCCGCCGCCGCGCGGCGTGCACCTTCTGGAGCGGATGTTCCCGGCTGGCCAACTTCCATGTGAATTATGTGGCGCCCCGCGGCTTCGGCAGCATTTGCAGCCTCCATCACATCCATCACAATAAAGGGATCGACCCTGCCACGGCTTGAACTTCGCATAATTGGCTTCCATTATATTTCACACGCGTTTTCATCGCGATTTGGGAGAACAGTCAATGCGTCTGTTGATCAGTTTTGCGATCATGCTGAGCATTTTGAGCCTGCCTGCACGCGCAGCGGGCCTTATTCGTGACCCCGATATTGAACATTCCTTGACCCAATTGGCCCGACCTGTGCTGCAAGCCGCCGGATTAAGCCCCAATCAGGTGAAAATTCTTCTAATTAACGATCGCGTTCCAAATGCCTTTGTCGTCGATAATCGCGCAATCTTTATTCATACGGGCATGATCACGCGCCTGAAAAGCGCCGAAGCCCTACAAGCCGTCATCGCCCATGAAGCGGCGCATATCGCCAATGGGCATGTGGCGCGCCGAATGGTGCAGGCAGGCACACGCCGCTCTGTGACGGGTCTTGGCATTGCTTTGGCCGCCGCCGCTGCGGCAAGCGGCGCAAACAGCAGCGCGGCTGGGGCCCTTGCGATTGGCGTGTCGTCTTCTGCGCAGCGCAGTTTTCTACGCCATAGCCGCGCCGAAGAAAGCTCTGCGGATCAGTCTGCCGTGCGCTACCTTGCGGCCTCGGGTATTTCAACGCGCGGCGCGATTGAAGTGCACGCCATTTTCAAGGATCAAGACGCGCTTAGCGAAGCGCGCCAAGATCCCTATGCGCGCTCGCACCCCTTCACCAGAGATCGCGTTAGAGCCATGCAGGCCTATGTCGCTAGCTATGGCGGTGATCGCCCTTATAGCAGTGACAGCGCCTACTGGTTTGAGCGCGCGAAGGGCAAGCTCTGGGCCTTTCAACAGGCGCCCAAAAGCACATTGCGCCGCGCGAAAGACATGCCATCAGCCGATATCACCCTCATGATGCAGGCCGTGGCCCAACATCGCCGATCCCAAACGGCGAATGCAGCAGCCACAATGCAACGCCTTTTGAAAGCGCGTCCCAAAGACGCCCAGTACCATGAACTCCTCGGGCAAATTCTATTGGAGGGGCGGCAATTCAATGCAGCAGTGAATGCCTATGGCCGCGCAGCGAAACTTAACCCGAACGATGCTCTAATCTTGGGCGGCTACGGGCGCGCGCTGCTCGCATCTGGACGCACCAAGCAAGCAGAACAAACATTAGAAACAGCACGCGCGAGGGATTTTCGCGATCCATCCGTTCTGCGCGATCTCGGCAGCGCCTATGCCAAAAATGGAAAACCAGCGATGGCCTCTTTGGCCGTTGCAGAGCGCTATGCCTTGATTGGGCGATTAGAGGATGCAGAACTCCACGCCAAACGTGCGGCATCACGCCTGTCTACGGGCTCTGGTCCTTGGCAAAGGGCGCAGGATGTGCTCAGTGCTGCGCAACGACATAAGAAATAGCAACTAGGGAAAACCGATTATGAAACGTCTACTGGCGACCACAAGTCTTTGTCTCGCAACGCTCAGCGCCCCGGTTCAGGCCCTCGATCTGAACGCTATGACCGATGAAGAACGCACATTGTTCCGCGAGGAAGTGCGCGCCTTTTTGATGGAAAACCCAGAAGTCATCATCGAGTCCGTTAATCAAATGGAAGCGCGTCAGGCGGCACAAGCCGAGCAAAACGACATCGCGCTCGTAGCAACGAACATGGACGCGCTGGCCAATGACGGGTTCTCTTGGGTCGGAGGTAATCCGGATGGTGACATTACTATCATTGAGTTTATCGATTATCGCTGTGGCTATTGCCGCAAGGCGCATGACGAAGTGGCGGAATTGCTCTCTAGCGATGGAAACATCCGCTTGATCGTCAAAGAATTCCCGATCTTGGGTGAAGCTTCGTCCGCCTCGTCCCGATTTGCGATTGCGACGAAACAAGTGGCAGGTTCTGACGCTTACAAAGCCGTGCATGATGCGTTGATCACATTTGGCGGTGAACCATCCGCGCCTGCGTTATCCCGTCTTGCTGAGGGGCTTGGCCTTGATGCAGATGCGATCCTCGCGCAAATGGGAAGCGACGACGTCACACGCGAAATCACAGAAACACGCGCATTGGCGCAGCGTTTGCAAATCCGTGGCACGCCAACTTTTGTCATGGGCGATCGTTTGGTGCGTGGCTATGTGCCGCTTGACGGTATGCGCCAGATCATCGGTGAAGAACGCGGTTAACCTTTTGGGCGGGGGTCACTCCCCCGCACTTTCCCTTTAGGCGATTATTCGGCCGCCTGCGCCGCTGCCAATTCTGCGTCTATCACGGCCGCGCGTTTCTCGACCTGCTCGACGATATGTTCGACCATTTGATCGTTGCTAAGTTTATGGCTCTGTGCGCCAGCGAGATAAACCATCCCCGATCCAGCGCCGCCGCCTGTAAAACCAACATCTGTCATCAAGGCCTCACCTGGTCCGTTCACCACGCAGCCAATGATGCTGAGACTCATCGGGGTTTTGATGTGCTCCAAACGTTTCTCAAGTGTCTCAACCGTTTTGATCACGTCAAAGCCCTGCCGCGCGCAGGACGGGCAAGAAATAATGTTCACACCGCGATGACGTAGGCCCAAAGATTTTAGGATTTCAAAGCCGACTTTGACCTCTTCTACAGGATCAGCCGAAAGCGACACGCGGATCGTATCGCCAATGCCCATCCAAAGAAGATTGCCCAAACCAATGGCCGATTTGATCGTGCCGCTGACCAAGCCACCCGCTTCTGTGATGCCCAGATGGATCGGCGCATCCGTCGCCTCGGCCAATTGTTGATAGGCTGCCGCTGACATAAAGACGTCAGAGGCTTTGCAGCTGATTTTGAATTCATGGAAATCGTTGTCTTGCAGAATGCGAATGTGCTCGAGGCCGCTTTCGACCATCGCATCTGGGCAAGGTTCGCCGTATTTTTCCAGAAGGTGCTTTTCCAAGCTGCCTGCATTCACGCCGATGCGGATCGAACAGCCATGATCTTTGGCTGCTTGAATCACCTCTTTGACGCGTTTTTCATCGCCAATATTGCCCGGATTGATCCGCAGGCAAGCAGCGCCCGATTCGGCTGCTTCAATCGCGCGTTTGTAGTGGAAATGAATGTCCGCCACGATAGGCACGGGACTTTCGCGCACGATTTCCTTGAGCGCTTGGGTCGAGGAGGCATCGGGTGTTGAAACGCGCACAATGTCTGCCCCTGCTTCGGCGGCCGCCAAAACTTGCGCAACTGTCGCCTTCACATCGGAGGTATCCGTGTTCGTCATGGTCTGCACAGCAATCGGTGCATCGCCGCCAACGGGGACATTGCCCACCATGATTTGCCGCGACTTGCGTCGGTAAATGTTTTTCCAAGGACGAACGTGATTCAGCGACATGGAGTTCTCTTTCGCGGCATGAGTTAGCTCTGCTTTACATAGGATGCGAGAGACTGTCAGGCAATGCGGCGGAGTGACGAAACTCGGCAGAATTATTCCGCTGGGAGTTCGATCCCTTGCAATTCAGCGACGACACGAACCAGATCTTTGTCAGCGGCGAAGTTGGCAACAGCGTAACGCTCTGTCACAGCTTCCGCTGAGAGCGCAACATTGGACGTCACTTGCCCATTTGGACCAACAGGCCCGTAGTGCTGACCGTTCATCGCAAAATAGACAGCGCCAGATTCACCCACGCGCAGTTTGGCGGGTTCTTCCGTTAGCGGAATTTTGTAGGTGTCG
>NZ_JBDWVM010000265.1:0-8415 GCF_039984035.1 Planktotalea sp.
ATCGATGCAGTCATCACCGACTGGGACAGCTACCTCGACTATGGTCGCAAGCTCAAAGAACAAAACGTCTTCCTGATCGCGGACGCGGGTGATGTGGCAAACGTCATCATCAACACAACAGTGAAAGAAGGCGAAGGCCTCTACTTTGACGAAGATGGCAATTCGCTCATCACGTCCGAGCGTTTCGTAAACGCTTTTGAGACCGCAAAAACAATCCGCGAAGAGGGCCTTGATGGTCAGATCGGCGCTTGGTCCAACGAATGGTATGACGCCTTCAAAACAGGTACGGTTGCGACGCAACTTTCTGGTGCTTGGCTACTCGGTCACCTGCAAAACTGGATGGCGCCAGACACCGCTGGCCTATGGGGTGCATCTAACCTGCCAGACGGCATCTATGGATCTTGGGGCGGCGGTTTCCTTGCCATTCCAAAGCAAGTTGAAAACAAGCACGCGGCTTGGGACTTCATTAAGTACCTGACAACTGACCCAGACCCACAGCTCTCCGCGCTTGCAACGATCGGCGCGTTCCCGGTTCTGACATCCACATACACGGATGCGTCCTTTGACGAGCCACTTCCATTCCTCGACGGTCAACCAGCGCGTCAGCTCTTTGCTGAAGTCGCGCAACGCGTTCCGGCAGTTGTTCCAATGGACGGTGATCTGATCGCAAAAGATGTTGTTGGCGGCGCGCTTCAAGAAGTGCTCAACGACGGCAAAGACGTCATGAGCGCACTAAAAGATGCGGAGCGCCTCGTGCTGCGCCGCACCCGTTAAGAGCTACTACAGCTCTTCGTTTCAGGCCGTTTAGACACTTTCCTTCATTCCCTGTCTGACGGCCTGACTCACATTACGACCCAAACGAGCAGGCCATACCATGCACCCCTCTGAGGAAACCCAAACAACGACGCCAACCGTCTTGCACTCACCCGCAAGCCGCCGCCGTCGTCAATGGATCAAAAAGCTCACGCCTTGGCTGTTCATCAGCCCCTATCTCATTTTGTTTGTGGTCTTCACCGCCTTCCCGCTGGGCTGGTCCGTCTACCTGTCCTTTCAGGAATGGAATCCCGTCGCTGGCCTATCGTCGATGGAATACGTCGGCCTCAAGAATTACGAACTCGCCGTCACGGACCCATGGTTCTGGAAATCGCTCTACAACACGGTTTGGCTCGCCATCGTGTCGGGCGTGCCCCAACACCTGATCGCGATCCCCGTCGCCTACTTACTGGTCATCGGCCTAAAATCAGGCGCACGTCACTTTTATACCGCCACCTTCTTCGTGCCCTACATCACATCAACCGTCGCCGTATCGCTGATCTTTTACACGATCTATTCAGGCAACACCGGTATTCTGAACCAAGTGCTCGTCTGGTTCGCGAACCTGCCTGTGATCAACTACTTCTTCGGGTGGATCAACGACGCCATGCCCATTCGCTGGCTCTCAAGCACCGATCTCATCAAACCCTCCATCGCATTTGTGGTGATCTGGAAATACACGGGCTTCAACCTGGTGATCTATTCCGCCGGCTTCCTAACCGTCAGCAAAGACATGTATGACGCGGCCAAAGTCGACGGCTGCACGCCGTGGCAACAATTCTGGCACATCGCATTGCCCATGATCCGCCCCTTTGCCTTCTTTGCGGTCACCATGTCGATCATCGGCAACCTACAGCTCTTTGAGGAACCCTTCGTTCTGACCGCTGGCCAATCAGGCGGCGTGGGCCAATCGGGCCTCACAGCGTCCTACTACCTCTACCTCGTTGGTTGGGAATGGCTCGAGATGGGCGCAGCTGCGGCGATCTCTTGGGTGCTCTTCATCTTCATAGCAATCGTGACCTCGGTCCACTTCTATTTCAACGGCCGCAAGGGCCTAGAGGGAGACCGCTAATGAGCACCCTAAGAGCCAAAATACCGACATACAGCATGCACGCCATGCTGATCTTCGGTCTGATTGTCACCGTGTTCCCCTTTGTATGGGTCGCCCTCATGGGCACGCATTCACGCTCGGAAATTTACTCGGTTCCGCCTCCCTTCTATGTCGGGGACGACCTACTTGCGAATTACGAAAAACTGCTCGACATCATGCCATTCTGGCAGGTGCTTTGGAACTCGCTCTCTATCTCGATCCTCGGCACAGTCAGCGCAGTCTTCTTCTGCTCGCTCTGCGCCTATGGCTTCTTCGCCTACGACTTTCGCGGCAAGAACATCGTCTTTGGTATCATGGTCGCCTCCATGATGGTGCCGCCTGTGCTCACCATCATTCCCTTCTTCCTGACCGTAAAATTCCTCGGCATCCTCGATACCCATTTCGCGCTCTGGTTTCCGGGCATGGCCAACGCATTTGGCATCTTCCTCGTGCGCCAATACATGACCACATCCATCTCGCGCGATCTGATCGACGCGGCCAAGGTCGACGGCTGTTCACCCTTCCGCATCTATTGGTCCGTCGTACTGCCCCTGATCAAACCGGCCCTCGCGACGCTTGCCATCGTGATGTTCATCGGCCTTTGGAACAACTTCCTCGGCCCGCTAATCGTGCTCTCATCACCAGATAAATTCGTGCTGACCCTCGCATTGCGCTCGGTCCAGTCACTGGCCAACTCCCCATGGGGGGCAATCATGCTGGGCACCTTCCTGTCGATGGTGCCGCTCCTGCTGGCCTTCGCTTTCTTCTCTAAACAAATGATCGCGGGCCTCACGGCCGGCGCGGTCAAAGGATAACGCCCCATGGCAACGATCGAAATCAAGAACCTCACCAAATCGTTCGGCGCAGCGAAAGTCTTGCACGACCTCAACCTGCAAGTGGAGGAGGGCGAATTCGTCGCGCTCGTCGGCCCATCCGGCTGCGGTAAATCCACATTGCTCCGCATCCTCGCTGGGTTGGAAGAACCGACATCTGGCGACATCCTGATGGACGGGGCAGAGGTGAATGACCTCAACCCCAAGGAACGCAACATCGCGATGGTGTTCCAATCCTACGCACTCTATCCGCATATGACAGCGGGGCAGAACATCGGCTTTAACCTGCGTATTTCAGGCATGAAAAAGGCCCAGATCGCCGAAGAGGTCAACAAAGCCGCCGACATCCTTGATCTTAAACCACTGCTTGATCGCAAGCCAAGCCAGCTCTCTGGCGGCCAACGTCAACGCGTCGCCATGGGCCGCGCGCTGGTGCGCAATCCAGCGGCCTTCCTCTTTGATGAACCGCTCTCCAACCTTGACGCAAAACTGCGTGTGCAAATGCGCGACGAAATCAAAACCCTGCACACCAAGGTAAAAACCACCTCTATCTACGTGACCCACGATCAGATCGAGGCAATGACCCTCGCAGATCGTATCGTCATTATGAAGGACGGCCGCATCCAGCAGGTCGGCAGCCCGTCCGAGCTGTACACAAACCCCGCCAACCGCTTTGTTGCAGGCTTCATCGGCTCACCCGCCATGAACTTCCTGCCCGCGGAACTCACAGCCAGCGGTGCGCTAAAGCTTTCCGAAACCGCGCAAATCATGTTGCCTGCCATTCCAATGGACGTGGTCGCTGGCAAGGTCGACGCTGGCATCCGCCCCGAACATTTCACCATCGATCCAACCGGCACCGCCCCGATCAAGGGGGAGGTCATCTCAATCGAACCCACAGGCGCGCAAAACCTGATCCGCGTCCGCATCGGCGCAGGCGTCGCAACCGTCATCGACAACGCCCTCCTGCCCATCACCGCAGGCGAGCCCGTCGCGCTCAACGTCGCTTTGGAAAAGATCAAAGTTTACCCGCCAGAAGAAAGCTAACCAGCGATTGGCCCGTCTTTGAAAGATCGAATGATCCAATCCTTCACCGCCAACAAACGCGGTGAAGTCAGGCTCGTGTGGTGCGAGGTCAACCAAATTTCCCGATCAGGGACGGGCGGCGCTTTGACTTCAACCAATCCCATTTTCAAGGCCATCTCCCGTGAGCCCAGGGCAATTCCAGCCCCAGCTTGCGCGCCGCGCAGCAAGGCACGCGAGCTCGTGCTTTGACACACCACATTGCCGGCCAAGCTATGATGGCGGACCCAATTCACCTCTGGAATATCCCCGAAAGCTGTGGAGATCGCCAACAATTGCTCGGTGTTCAAATCGATATCTTCAGACGCGCGCGTCCCTAGATAATCAACCGATGCAAACCAACCCAAAGCAATGCGCCCAATCTGACGCGCTTTTAGATTAGGCTCCTTCGGCCTGAACATCCTAACCGCCAAATCTGCCTCAACCCTGTTCAAGTTGGATACGGACGCCTCTGATATCAAATCCACCCTTGCGTGCGATTGCACCTGCGCCAATCGCGGTGCCAAATAGTCCGAAATGATCGGTTCAGTCGCTGAAATACGCACCAATTCATGCGATCCAGCTTGGCGTTGCCTTGAGACAAATTCATTGAGACGATCAAACTGGCTTTGCATCCCGCTCGTCTCTTCCAGCAGGCTTAAGCCAAGCGGGGTCAACGCCGTTCCCGTCTTTCCGCGCACCAAGAGCGGTCCATCAAACAACGCCTCCAATCGATCAACCTTACGGCCAATCGTAGCAACAGAGGTATCCGAGTGTTTCGCCGCTTCCGACAGTGATCCTGTCTCAGCAACCAGCAAGAATGCTTCGAGTGCGTTCCAATCCATATCTTTTCATATGTGAACAACAACTATGCAACAATCGCACTTTTGGGAAAACCAAGCGTCAAACATATTGGCGTCATGGAAAAACCAGAAAACAAACCCGTCGCCACCCTCCCGATCATCAAAGCACTTACCGCTGTTCCGGGGCTCAATCAGCTCACCCAAACCGAAGCACTTGCATGCGAAAATGGGTTCGCCGAATTGGCCATGCCCTTCGATCCGACCTACACCCAACACCACGGATTTCTCCACGGCGGTCTAATCGCGTACCTCGCAGACACGTCAATCGCGTGGTCAGCAGCCTCTCTTGTCGGTGACGTGCTAACATCAGAATTCCGCGTGCATTTTCTCGCACCGGGCAAAGGCCAACGTTTCATCGCACGCGGCAACGTCATCAAAGCCAGCCGCCGTCAGGTCGTCGCAAAAAGCGATGTCTTTGCAGTGAACGACGGCGTTGAAAAGCTCATCGCGACAGCAACGGGAACCTGCCTTGTCGCATAAACGATGGAATAGTGACGAGATTATTTAACATAACTCTCATTATAGGCATTCCAGATGCAAAAAGCGCGCTGCAGTACCTTCATACTGCAGCGCGCTTAAAATTTCAGATCGTCGCAAACTTACTTGCTAAGACCGGTGTTCTTATCAAAGTAATGCGCCAGCTCAGGCTTGATGGTGAAGCCGATCATTGACCCCTTCTCACCCGCTGGTGGCTTTTCAGTCTTCGCGATGAACTCAGAGCCCTGCGCCGTCACAAGATGCACAAGCGCATATTCACCGAGGTTCTCAACCAGCTCGAGCTTGCCTTCCACAACCGCATCAGCAGCCGCACATGGCACAAGGTGCTCAGGGCGCAGACCAACTTGCTCGTCAGCCGTCAATGTGCGGCCAAGGATGCCAGAGGCACCGCTGGACAGATCAGCATCGTTGAAGAAGTTCATCTTCGGGCTACCAATGAACTGCGCAACAAACGCGTTCGCCGGGCGCTCATACAGCTCGATAGGTGAACCCACCTGCTCTACCCGACCGTCGCGCAGAACAACGATCTTATCAGCAAGCGTCATCGCTTCGACCTGATCGTGTGTCACGTAGATCATCGTTGTTTCAAGACGCTCGTGCAGACGTTTGATTTCAAGACGCGTTTGAACACGCAACGCCGCATCAAGGTTGGACAAAGGTTCGTCAAACAGGAACACTTCAGGGTCACGCACAATCGCACGGCCAATCGCCACACGCTGGCGCTGACCACCAGACAGGTTACGTGGCGCACGATCCAGATAATCCGTGATTTGTAGAATTTCCGCCGCCGCACGAACACGCTTGTCGATTTCCGCAGGATCGGTTTTCGCCTGCTTCAGACCAAAGGCCATGTTCTTGTAAACCGTCATATGCGGATACAAAGCGTAGGTTTGGAACACCATCGCAACGCCGCGCTTGGAAGCAGGAACATCATTCACTTCCTCTGCGCCAATTTTGACGGAGCCACCGGAAATCTCTTCCAGACCAGCAATCATTCGGAGCAATGTGGATTTACCACAACCAGACGGGCCAACGAAAACGACGAATTCACCATCTTCGATGTCCAGATCAACACCGTGCATGACTTGTGTGGCGCCGTAGCTTTTAACGACATCTCTTAAAGTTAGACCGGCCATTTTTGCTCCAATTCAGCGATTTCTTTGCGCAGGGTTTCTACGAAAGCAGGATAAGTTTCAGGAATATCGCCCCAAAGCAGGCGCGATGTTAGAAATGCGTCAGTCCCGAGCATTCCCTCAAGCTCGTCCCAACGTGGTTCAATGTATTTAAAGGGAATTTTGCCAGCGACGACGTGCTGTGCAAATACATGCCAACTCGCGATGCTGCGAATGGCATGAATGGGCATAATGCCCTGTTTAAAACACCCGTTCAGGGTCGGGCGAACGAAGATAGGAAACTTAGCCATGCCATCGGCACAGATACGTTCCACCGTGTCGCCAATAGCTACGTTGCCAAAGCGCGCAGCGATCTTTTCCAGATAGTCAGCCTTGGAAAATGGCAATTCAATCGTGATCGCAGGAAGCACTTCTTGCGTTTCAAACCCGTTGAAATGCTCCAGCAAATGCGGCACGCGCATCGCTTCATCAAAGGTTTCAAGACCCTCAAGCGCAGCAAGATATATCAGCGCGGTATGCCCACCGTTGAGAACACGAATTTTCGTTTCCTCATAGGGATCAACATCGCCCGTCACCGTGACACCGGCTTTGGATAGATCAGGCATCGGGCCAGCGGCCTTATCCTCAAGCACCCATTGGATGAAATCTTCCGCCAAGATGGGCGATGTGATCTCAGCGCCCAATTGTTCGCTGAGCTCAGCGCTGAGCGCATCAGGACTGCGCGGAGTAATGCGATCCACCATGGAACATGGGAATGCAACATTCAGCTCCGTCCATTGCGCCAATTCGCTGTCGCCGCAGGCCTTCAGATAGGCATACATATTGCGATTGAGCATCTTGCCGTTCTGGCGAATGTTGTCGCAACACGCGATCGTCAAAGGCGCGCCAGTTGACTGCATACGGCCACGCAACGCAGTGCGAAGATAGCCATAAACGCTGGTTGGTGCCCCACCCTCAATCTCTGCCGCAATGATAGGATGCGTAGGATCAAGATCACCGTTGGGATCGGTGTAATACCCGCTTTCTGTCACGGTAATCGTTACCAAGTGCACTGTGGAACGTGACAGTAAAGCTTCGGTCTTTTCCACCTCTTCGTTCCAATTCAGGAACTCGACATGGCTAGACACACGGCGCAATTCAACATCTCCAGTCGCCGAAATCGACTTCAGGAAATATCCGTCGTTCGCTTCAATATCTGAACGAATTGCGTGCAATGTTTTTGCTTCACTAGGTCGCAAGTTAACCGCCGCGATGCCCCAACGTAGGTCACCGGTTTTGTCCATATAGTCATCAATGTAGACAGCTTGGTGCGCGCGATGGAATGCGCCCATACCGAGATGTACAACACCGACGTCACACTGCGATCGATCATAGCGAGACGCAGAAAACAGAGAGTGTAAGCCGCCCGCGACAGGGCGACTTGAGAGATTTGCGTCAACGATCACTTCACAGCTCCGAATGTTAGACCTGCAACGAGCTGCTTCTGACAGAACCAACCAAGGATAACGATTGGAGCAATCGCAGCCGTGGAAACCGCAGACAGACGTCCAAAGAACAGACCTTCTGGCGCTCGGTTACCCTCGATCAAGGTCGACAGTGTCGCCGCATCGATGGTTGTCAGACGCACAGTCCAATAGGCTTCGTTCCAGCAGAAGATGAACGTCAGCAAGGCTGTTGATGCGATACCGCCCCATGCCAGTGGGATCAGGATGTCTTTGATCTCGCCCCATGTGCTCACACCATCCATCTTACCCGCTTCGATGATCTCTTTCGGGATCTCTTTGAAGTAGGTGAACAGCATCCAGATCACGATCGGCAGGTTGATCAGGCAAAGCACCAGGATAACTAGGAAATGCGTGTCATAGATCGACAGAATGTTCTTCGTCAGGAAGGTCATCGGATACAGAACCGCCGCCGCAGGAAGCATCTTCGTGGACAGCATCCACATCAGAATATCTTTCGTGTGGCGCGATGGGTTGAACGCCATCGCATAGGCCGCTGGAACACCGACAGCCAACGCAAACAACGTGGCGAAGGATGACGTGATCACCGAGTTAATGGCAAAGCGCCAGTAATCGTAGTTCTCCGTCATGTTCGTGTAGTTCTCAAGCGTCGGCGTGAAGCGG
>NZ_JBDWVM010000266.1:0-14226 GCF_039984035.1 Planktotalea sp.
CACGCGTAAAAGACGATGGCTTGCTAGAACAGTTCGGAGTGGAACTCGAGGACGCGCAATCCATGATTATGACAGCACGTGTTCTGCTGGGTTGGGTTGATCCTGCCGAGTTGGAAGTTGCGGCTGACGATGAAGATCTGGAAGACGGTGAAACGTCTGAGGAGTCTGAGGTCTGATCTCAGGCCTCAGGGTTTCACACAGTGACGCGCGGCGGCACACATAAGGATCGGTCCAGCGGACCAGAGCGCCAGTGTATTGCGACACGGGAAAATCTTCCTATGTCGCAAATGGTGCGCTTTGTTGTTGGACCTGATGCGCAGATCGTGCCAGATATCTTGGGCAAATTGCCTGGACGTGGTATTTGGGTTTCAGCGGATAAGTCGGCTTTGGAAAAGGCTGCGAGTAAAAACTTATTTTCCCGCAGCGCCAAAATGCCGGTGAAGGTGCCGGATGGTTTGGTCGAAGAGGTCGAAACGCAAATTACACGGCGTTTGGTTGAATTGATAAGCCTAGCGCGTAAATCAGGTGGCGCTGTTGCAGGTTACGAAAAGGTAAAAGGCTGGCTTTCCAATGAGGAAGCTGAAGTTCTTATTCAAGCCTCTGATGGGTCAGAGCGTGGAAAGTCGAAATTAAGCACGCCGCACTACGGCACATTCATCGGTTGGTTGACTGCAGATGAACTTGGATTGGCCTTTGGGCGGCAGACTGTGATACATGGCGCGCTAAGCGCTGGCGGACTCACCTCTCGTGTAGTAGAGGAAGCCCAAAGATTAAAAGCGATACGAGAAGTTAGCGACGGCAGGGGCCGTCCGAAAGGAAAAGACAGCTAAATGAGCGATAACGACGGCAAAAAGACATTGGGTGTACGCGGCGCAGGTTCGCGTCCCGGAAATGTAAAACAAAGCTTCAGCCATGGTCGCACGAAGAATGTTGTGGTCGAAACCAAGCGCAAGCGCATTGTGGTGCCCAAGCCTGGTGCGACAAAGCCTTCGGGTGCTGGTTCTGTAGCAGGCGGCAATCCGGCCAAACGTCCTGCTGGGATCACCGATGCAGAGATGGAACGCCGTCTCAAGGCTGTTCAAGCTGCGAAAGCACGCGAAGTAGAAGATGCTGCCCGCCGCGAAGCGGAAGAGAAAGCACGTACAGCTGACCGTGAGCGTCGCCGTGCTGAAGCAGAAGCAAAAGAAGCAGAAGAGCGGGAACGCGCTGAACGTGCTAAGGCGAAGGCTGAAGCAGAGATTGCTGCGAAGAAAGCGGCTGAAGAAGCTGCGCGTGCCGCTGCCGCTGCGCCTGTTCCAACGGAAAAGCCAGCTGCTGCTGCACGCCCAGCACCTAACAAGCCTGCACCTGCAGCAACGCCGCGCAAAGCCGATCGCGAACGTGATCAGCGCAACCAGCGCGGTAAAGGTGGAAATGACGGTCGCCGCTCTGGCAAGCTGACATTGAACCAAGCCCTATCTGGTGGTGACGGTCGTCACAAATCCATGGCTGCAATGAAGCGTAAGCAAGAACGTGCGCGTCAAAAAGCAATGGGCGGCGCGGTTGAGCGCGAAAAGATCATTCGTGATGTTCAGCTGCCTCCAGCAATTGTTGTGTCTGAATTGGCCTCTCGTATGGCTGAAAAGACCGGCGCTGTTGTGAAGGCGTTGATGACCAACGGTCTGATGGTGACGCAGAACGAAACGATTGATGCGGATACCGCTGAACTGATCATCGAAGAGTTCGGCCACAAGGTTGTCCGTGTTTCTGATGCCGACGTTGAAGACGTGATCGCAGAAGTTGTTGACGATGAAAAAGACCTCAAAGGTCGCCCACCGATCATCACGATCATGGGTCACGTTGACCACGGTAAGACGTCTTTGCTGGATGCGATCCGTAATGCGAAAGTTGTTGCTGGCGAAGCCGGCGGTATCACGCAGCACATCGGTGCATATCAGGTCACAACCGACAACGGCACTGTTTTGAGCTTCCTTGATACACCGGGCCACGCGGCGTTTACGTCGATGCGCTCTCGTGGTGCTCAGGTTACGGACATTGTTGTTCTGGTTGTTGCTGCGGACGACGCGGTTATGCCGCAAACGATCGAAGCGATTAACCACGCGAAAGCGGCCAACGTGCCAATGATCGTGGCGATCAACAAAATCGATAAACCGGATGCAAACCCTGACAAAGTGCGTACCGATTTGCTTCAGCATGAAGTGATCGTCGAAAAGATGTCTGGTGAAGTTCAGGACGTCGAAGTGTCTGCGATCTCGGGCCAAGGCCTTGATCAATTGCTTGAGGCGATTGCGCTACAGTCCGAAATTCTCGAACTGAAAGCCAACCCTGATCGCGCAGCACAAGGTGCTGTTATCGAAGCGCAGCTTGATGTGGGCCGTGGTCCAGTCGCGACTGTTTTGGTTCAGACTGGTACATTGCGCCAAGGCGACATCTTTGTTGTGGGTGAGCAGTACGGTAAGGTTCGCGCCTTGATCAATGATCACGGCGAGCGCGTGAAAGAAGCCGGTCCTTCGGTTCCTGTTGAGGTTCTTGGCCTGAACGGCACACCAGAAGCGGGCGATGTTTTGAACGTTGTTGATACGGATGCACAAGCGCGTGAAATCGCTGAGTATCGTGAGAAAGCGGCCAAAGACAAACGTGCGGCGGCTGGTGCTGCGACGACACTCGAGCAGTTGATGGCGAAGGCCAAAGACGACGAGAACGTCACAGAGATGCCAATTCTTGTGAAAGCGGATGTTCAAGGTTCTGCTGAAGCAATCGTTCAAGCGATGGAAAAAATCGGTAACGACGAAGTCCGCGTTCGTGTTCTGCACTCTGGTGTTGGTGCGATTACAGAGACAGACATCGGTCTTGCCGAAGCGTCTGGCGCACCTGTGATGGGCTTTAACGTACGTGCGAATACGTCCGCGCGTAACACGGCCAACCAAAAGGGCGTTGAAATTCGCTATTATTCCGTAATCTACGATCTTGTGGATGACGTGAAAGCGGCGGCCTCTGGTCTGCTCTCTGCGGAAATTCGCGAAAACTTCATCGGTTATGCGAACATCAAAGAGGTCTTCAAAGTTACGGGCGTTGGCAAAGTTGCTGGCTGTATCGTCACCGAAGGTGTTGCACGCCGTTCTGCGGGCGTTCGTTTGCTACGCGACAACGTTGTTATCCACGAAGGTACGCTTAAGACACTTAAGCGCTTTAAGGACGAAGTTGCGGAAGTTCAGTCTGGTCAAGAATGCGGTATGGCGTTTGAGAACTATGACGATATCCGCGCAGATGACGTAATCGAAATCTTCGAGCGTGAAGAAATCGAACGTAATCTCGACTAAGTCGTAAAGTTTCGAAATAGAAAAAGGCCCGAACGAAGGTTCGGGCCTTTTTGCATTGAGTGAGTGAAAATTCGTGAGCGGTTTTAAGCAGCTTTTACAGGTGTGCCTGCAAAGTCACGATTGTCCACAGAAACAATGATACGTCCATCCGCAAGAGCGCGAACAAAAGTACCTTGAACTTGGATACAAGTACCGATGAGTATTGTGCGAAGCATGGTTCTCTCTCCCCAAAGATCCAGCGTGTTGCTGAAACATGCGTAACGTTCGACTCAAGTTGTCACAAAAATGTTAACGTTCCTATAACAATTTTGTCAAAAATGACATTTTGTTGCCACTTTTCCCCTTACAGCCAGTCTCGGAGGATCGGAATTAGCGGAATATCCGCTGCGGGCATCGGATATTTGGCCAAATCTCGCGCGTGAACCCACTTTAGGGCCTGGTTTTCCCGAGATTGTGGAATCCCCTCCCATTTGCGGCAGGCAAACAGGGGCATAAGAAGGTGAAATTCATCGTAACTGTGGCTCGCGAATGTGAGCGGCGCGAGGCAGCTGGCCCATGTGTCTATGCCAAGCTCTTCTTGAAGCTCGCGGATCAGAGCAGCTTCTGGCGTTTCGCCTGCTTCGACTTTGCCGCCGGGAAATTCCCATAGACCAGCCATGGATTTACCTTCAGGGCGTTGCCCCAAAAGGACGCGACCATCAACGTCGATCAGGGCAACCGCACTGACTAGAACTGTTTTCATGACCGGTAATCCGCGTTGATTGTGATGTAGCCGTGTGTCAGATCACAGGTCCACACCGTGCTTTTGCCCGTTCCGACGCCCAGATCGACGCTGACTGTAAGCTCTGCGTTTTTCATATAAGCAGCGCCGTCTTCTTCCTTATAGTTGGGGCTGACCCAACCGTTTTCAGCGACAAGAACATCACCAAAGCGAATGCTGATCAAATCGCGATCGGCTGCGGCACCTGATTTACCAATGGCCATAACAATGCGGCCCCAATTGGGATCTTCACCCGCAATCGCGGTTTTCACCAAGGGCGAATTGGCAATCGCAAGGCCGTGTGTGCGGGCCTCAGCGTTGTTCGCAGCGCCGGTGATTTGGATTTCGACCAGTTTGGTCGCTCCTTCGCCATCGCGAACAACTTGTAGCGCGAGGTCTTTCATCACGCTGTGCAAGGCATCGCGGAAGGCCGCATTGCCCGCCGCTTTGGCGCCGCTTGCGCCGGTTGCGGCAACAAGCAAGGAGTCAGATGTGGATGTGTCGCTGTCTACCGTGATGGAGTTGAAGGTGACTTCGTTCAATTCACTCAGCATCGCTTGTAATTCATCGCGCGCAATTTTTGCATCGGTGAAAATATAGACCAGCATCGTCGCCATATCAGGCGCGATCATGCCAGAGCCTTTTGCGATGCCTGCGATAGAAACCTGCTTGCCATCGACGTCGATCACGGCGCCAGACCCTTTGGTGTAAGTGTCGGTTGTGAGGATCGCCTCAGCGGCAGCTTCGATATTGTCTTCGCTGAGCAAACCCGCGAGTTCGTTCACCTTTTCGGTGATCCGTGCATGCGGCAGCGGCTCACCAATAACACCTGTTGAGGATGAAAAGACACGTGTTTCAGGCAGATCGAGCGCCTTTGCAACGGCTTCGGTGACCGCGCGCGTCGCCTCAATTCCGTTCTTGCCAGTAAAGGCATTAGCGTTACCTGAGTTTACGATAATTGCAGCGCCTGCATCGTTGTCCAAACCAATCTTGGCTTGGCAATCTAGAACAGGTGCGGCGCGGGTCATCGACTTGGTGAAAACACCGGCAATATTGCTTCCCGGTGCAATCTTGGCAAGCATGACATCTGTGCGCCCGGAATAGCGCACACCTGCTTCAACAGTAGCAAAGGACACGCCGCTGATACGCGGCAAAGACGGAAACTGCTCCGGTGCGAGAGGGGAGCGAGGCGGCGTGTCTGCCATAGTTTAGTTCTCCAACAATGAGAGGTCTTTGAGCAAGGATGGATCGATGTCTTCGGTTGTTTTCTTAGAAATCGTCGCACCTGCCGTCAATTTGGAAATGTAGTCATCAACGACGTTCATACGCACTTGCTGTTCCATTTCTGCACGCACATCTTCGAGCTTGGGCGCTTCTTTTGCGCGAGAGTCATTTAGTTTGATTACGTGCCAGCCAAATTGTGTCTTGATCGGTGCAGACACTGCGCCGACTTCCATATCTACGACTGCGTTTTCAAACTCAGGCACCATTTGACCCTTGCCGAACCATCCGAGCGCGCCGCCGCGTGGACCTGACGGGCCGGTGGATTTCTCTTTTGCGAGCTCAGCGAAGTCAGCGCCGCCCTCGAGCGTTTTCACCAGCGCATTGGCTTCTTCTTCTGTCTCAACAAGGATATGGGACGCGTCGAATTCCATTTCGGGATTATCGGCCGCACCTGCATATGTTGCATCATAAACCGCTTGAACCGCTTCGTCCGTGACGGCGTCCTTTAGAACGCCATCCATATGTTCAGCCGCCAAAAGCGCGCGGCGTTCGTTTTCAAGCGCAGTTTGAACGCGTGCTGGAACTTCTTTGAGTTCTTCGGCCAAAATGGTCTGTTGAACCAATTGATCCAACAGGCCGTTGAACAGAACATCAGCAGGCAAATTACGATATTGATCAGGCAAAGCGGACTGAGCCACGATCATGTGACCCAATGTGATCTCCACGCCGTTTACGGTCGCGACAACCGTTTCTGCATCGTTTTCAGCCTGCGCAGGCAGCGCTAAGGTCAAAGCAAGAGCCGCGGAGGCCAGAAATTGGGTGCGTTTTAACATCGTTTATTCCTTGTTTTAGGCGGCTTCCTTGCGCGCCGTTGACACTGGCAAACCCGACCACTACATCGCTTTAAGGCCATGGTTCGGGCTGTCTTCACCCTCGTATCTATGGGTTGCGTGCAGGGCGGGCAAGCAGAGCCTGAGCACAAAGACGTCAAGGATGGATGAGCGCAGATGCTAGGACTTGGAAAAATCGCCAAAAAGGTCTTCGGAACACCGAATGATCGCAAGGTTAAGGCAACGCGCCCGATCGTTGAAAAGATCAACGCGTTGGAGCCTGAGTTCGAAAAACTCAGCGATGAAGGTCTAAAGCAAAAGACGGAAGAACTCGCCAAGCGTGCGATGGACGGCGAAAGCCTCGATGACTTGCTGCCAGAAGCATTTGCGAACTGCCGCGAGGGCGCGCGTCGCGCTCTGGGTTTGCGAGCGTTTGATACACAGCTTATGGGCGGTATCTTCCTGCATCAGGGCAATATCTCTGAAATGAAAACAGGCGAGGGTAAAACCCTAGTTGCGACACTGCCTGCATATTTGAACGCACTGACGGGCAAAGGCGTGCACGTTGTTACAGTGAACGACTACCTTGCCAAACGTGACGCGGAATGGATGAGCAAAGTTTTCGGTGCCTTGGGCCTGACAACTGGTGTGATCTATCCCCAGCAGCCTGACGAAGAAAAGAAAGCAGCCTATGCCTGTGACGTGACATATGCCACGAACAACGAGCTGGGCTTTGACTATCTGCGCGACAACATGAAATCCGAGTTGTCCCAGATGTTCCAACGCGAACATAACTTTGCAATCGTCGATGAGGTGGATTCGATCCTGATCGATGAAGCACGTACGCCGTTGATCATTTCCGGCCCGGCCGCAGATCGCTCTGAACTGTATCTTGCGATTGATATGGTAATCCCGTCCTTGCTACCTGAGCACTACGAGATTGACGAAAAATCGCGCAATGTGTCCTACACGGAAGAAGGCAACGAGTTCCTAGAGAACCTACTGCTTGAGCAAGGTCTGCTGCCAGAAGGCGCGACGCTTTATGATCCTGAAAGCACGACCATTGTTCACCACGTGAACCAAGGTTTGCGCGCGCATAAACTGTTTGAGCGTGACAAAGAATATATCGTGCGTGACGGCGAAATCGTCCTGATCGATGAGTTTACAGGTCGCATGATGTCTGGCCGTCGCTTGTCCGATGGTCTGCACCAAGCGATTGAGGCAAAAGAAAACTGCCCAATTCAGCCGGAAAACGTGACGCTGGCGTCTGTGACGTTCCAGAACTATTTCCGCCTCTATAACAAGCTGTCCGGCATGACCGGTACGGCGATGACCGAAGCGGAAGAATTTTCTGAGATTTATGGTCTGGGCGTTGTTGAGGTTCCAACAAACCGCCCAATCGCACGTGAAGATGAGCACGACCAAGTCTTCCGTACTGCCAAAGAAAAATACGATGAGATCGTTACCATCGTCAAAGAGGCCCATGAAAAAGGTCAGCCTTGTCTCGTGGGTACGACGTCGATTGAGAAATCTGAGTTCCTGTCCAATATGCTGAAAGAAGCGGGTCTGGAGCATAACGTTCTGAACGCTCGTCAGCATGAGCAAGAAGCGCAGATCGTTGGTGATGCTGGTAAGCTTGGCGCGATCACGATTGCGACGAACATGGCCGGTCGTGGTACAGATATTCAGCTTGGTGGTAACGTTGAGCTCAAGGTTCTGGAGGCATTGGCGGCAGAGCCTGAGGCCGATCCAGAAGCCGTGCGCGCGCGCATTGAAGAAGAGCATCAGGTTTGGCGCCAGAAGGTTCTGGACGCGGGTGGTCTTTATATCATCGCGACAGAGCGCCATGAGAGCCGCCGTATTGATAACCAACTGCGTGGCCGTTCTGGTCGTCAGGGCGATCCGGGTCGTTCCGCGTTCTTCCTGTCGCTCGACGATGACTTGATGCGTATCTTCGGGTCCGAGCGTTTGGACAATGTTCTGTCCAAGCTTGGCATGAAAGAAGGCGAAGCGATTGTGCACCCTTGGGTGAACAAATCTCTTGAGCGTGCGCAGGCGAAAGTTGAAGGCCGTAACTTTGATATTCGTAAGCAGCTTTTGAAGTTCGATGATGTGATGAACGATCAGCGTAAGGTGATCTTTGGCCAGCGTCGCGAAATCATGGAAGCAGAGGATCTATCCGAGATTGCGCAGGATATGCGCTATCAGGTGATCGAAGATTTGATCGATCAATACATGCCGCCCAAGACCTATGCGGATCAGTGGGACATGGAAGGACTGCAAACGGCCGTTGCTGAATCCATCAACATTGATGCGCCTGTTGCCGAGTGGGGCACTGAGGAAGGTGCAGACGATGATGTGATCCGTGAGCGTCTTGAGAAAGCCGCGGATGAATCAATGGCGCAAAAGGCGGCTGCATTCGGTCCAGAAAATATGCGTATGATCGAAAAGCAGATTTTGCTTCAAACGATCGATGGCAAGTGGCGCGAGCACCTTGTGACGCTTGAGCATCTTCGCTCTGTCGTCGGTTTCCGTGGCTACGCACAACGTGATCCGCTGAACGAATATAAGAACGAAAGCTTCCAACTGTTCGAAAGCATGCTGGATAGCCTGCGGACCGAAGTGACTCAGAAATTGGGTCAGGTGCGTCCTATGACGGCAGAAGAGCAAGCAGAGGTGTTGGCGCAAGCACAGGCGCAACAAGCGTTGATTCAAGAGGCGGCAAAAGAAGCCTCTGCTGAAGCGTCTCAAGCTCCTGAGCCAGCGGTTGAAGGCTTTGACGAAACGGACAGCTCTACTTGGGGCAATCCGGGTCGCAACGATCCTTGCCCATGCGGGTCTGGCAAGAAATTCAAACATTGCCACGGTGCTTTGAGCTAAAACCAAACAAGGCGGGATTGCGCTAAAGAGTCCGAAAGACTCCTTGCCGCTGTCCAAATCTCGCCCTGTTTGAACGCGAAAACGGTCTCCGAACTTATTCCCTTCGGAGGGCTACAACGTGGATATCAAACGGATCGTAATGGCTGGTGGCGTTCTCGCGACTGCGGGTGCAATTGGCTTTGTCATGCAAAATGGCGACACGGCAAAAGCACGCTATGCGCAGACAACTGTTCCAGATATTTCGGGCACCGCGAGTGACCCTCTTGAAGTCACAGATATTGCGCTGACGTCTTCGAGTGTGGTTGTTGATTCTTCAACCGAAGCT
Source organism: Planktotalea sp. (assembly GCF_039984035.1). Taxonomy (GTDB): domain Bacteria; phylum Pseudomonadota; class Alphaproteobacteria; order Rhodobacterales; family Rhodobacteraceae; genus Planktotalea. The sequence continues at coordinate 9,340 of NZ_JBDWVM010000266.1, forward strand.
ACGCCAAAGAGCTCTGTGGCGTCTGACGTTGATACAACAACCGTTGAAATGCCTGCGAAGGAAATGGAAGAGCCTGTGATCAGAACTGCGGGTCTTGGCGACGTAGCTGTGCCAAGCGCTGATATGTCTGAAGCAGATGCACCTGCTGCTCTTTGTGACATCGACGTTACCGCAGTAGCGGCAGACGCGGCCATGGTTGATCTGTCTTTGAGCGCGGATTGCTACCCGAACGAACGCGTGACTTTCCACCACAATGGTATGATGTTCACCGATGCGACGGACGAGAATGGTAAGCTTGACCTCTATATTCCAGCTTTGGCTGAAAATGCGGTCATCATCGTTGCCTTTTCGAATGGCGAAGGCGCCCTTGCAAACGCTCGCGTGCCGTCACTTGTAGATTTTGACCGCTATGTTGTGCAATCAAAGGCGAAGAGCGAGCTACACATCAATGCCTTCGAATTTGGTGCAAACTTCCGCGATGAGGGGCACGTCGATATCGATTCCGATCGAACAATGGCAGATGCTGCGGTTGGGACAGGTGGCTTTATTACATCACTTGGTGACGCCACGCGCGGTGACGACCTGATGGCTGAAGTTTACACATTCCCAACAGCGCTAACTGAAAAAGAAGGCGATGTGCATGTTTCTGTTGATGCTCAAGTGACAACGGCGAACTGTGGTTTGGATATCGATGCTCAAACTTTGGAAGTACGCCGTGCAGGTCAGATGAAAGTACAGGATCTGTCGTTGCAGATTCCAGCATGTGACGCCGTTGGTGACTTTCTCGTATTGCAAAATCTGCTACAAGACTTGAAAGTTGCGCGTAACTAAACGCGCGGCATTCGGGACAAAAGCCCTATGATGGTACACCGTGCGGCGAGATTCGCCGCATTTTTCATGTTGTTGTTTACGGCTCCGCTCGCTGCGCAGGATGTGACGTTGACCTCGCCGGATGGTTCGGTGGAAATCAACGGGACTTTGCTTGGTTTTGATGGCGACTTTTACCGCCTTGAAACCATCTATGGTGAGTTGACGGTCGATGGATCGGGCGTGAATTGCGAAGGGCCGGCCTGCCCTGATCTGCAAAATTATGTCGCTGAGCTTTCTGTGTCGGGCTCAGCCACAATTGGCGAAGTCTTGATGCCTGCGTTGATCGAGGCTTTTGCGCTTCAAGCTGGCTATATCGCGAAACGTACCCCCGTTGACGATACCCACTTCAAATACAGCCTGCGCAACAAATCTGATCAGGCCTTGGTCGCGGAGTTTACCTTCCGCGTGACCAACACCGATGAAGGGTTTGGCGATCTGCTCGCGGATGAAGCGGACATTGTAATGTCTTTGCGTGAAATTCGTCTTACGGAAAACCGCCGTGCGCGCGAGGCGGGAATTGGGGATTTGACCGAAGCAAACCGCAGCCGTGTCTTGGCGCTGGATGCAATGGTGCCGATCACGGCGCCAGGTAACCCGGTGGATATGATATCTCCCGCAGCGCTGGCGCGGGTTTTTGCAGGGCGCGTGACAAATTGGCAGGACCTCGGCGGTCCAGATGCGCCGATTTCTATTCATTTACGGGATTCTAAATCAGGTGTTTCGCAGGCTATTCAAGATCGCCTGATGGCGCCGGCTGGCTTAGTTTTGGACAGCAACATTGTGCGGCACGCCTCTAACAAGGCATTGACCCAAGCCGTTACGGACGATCCGTTTTCAATCGGGATCTCCAGTTATTCGGAAACGGGCAACGCTGATGTGCTTGTCCTGACGGGCGCTTGCGGCTTTTCATTGCGCGCGGGGCGCGTGACGATCAAGACGGAAGATTATCCACTGACGGCGCCTATGTTTCTCTACATTCCAGCGCGTCGTTTGCCCAAACTTGCACGTGATTTTTTAACGTATACGCGTTCGCCTTCGGCGCAGATTGTAATCCGTCGCGCTGGCTTTGTGGATCAAGCACCCGAGGAGTTGTCGATCAATCAGCAAGGTGATCGATTTGCCAATGCGATTTCGCTGATCGGGACAGAGATTAATCTAAGCGAAGTGAAGCGCTTGGTTGAGGTTCTTTCCCCTATGAAACGGCTCAGCACCTCTTTCCGTTTCCGTACCGGATCGAGCGACTTGGATGCGCAGTCGCTTTCTAACGTACAGCAATTGGCGCGCGCGATTGAGACGGGCGTTTACGATGAACGCGAAATCAAATTTGTTGGTTTCAGTGATGGTCAAGGGCCATCAGACGGCAATCGCCAAATAGCTGAGCGTCGGGCGCAGGCGGTTCTTGCTGCGGTTAAGAAAGCCGCTGAGACTGTTGATCTGGAAGATCTCAAAATCAGCGTTGACGCCTTCGGTGAAGCGCTGCCAATGGCGTGCGATGATAGCGCGTGGGGGCGACAAGTGAACCGCCGTGTCGAGGTGTGGGTGCGCTAAAGAAGCCCACTGCTGACAAAGCTGGTTTCGCCAGATGCGCCGATGATCAAGTGATCGTGCAGTGTTATCGAAAGACTATCTGCGGCTTGCTTGATCATATTGGTCATTTCGATATCGCTTTTAGAGGGTGTCGGATCGCCTGACGGATGGTTGTGCACGAGGATAATTGCACAGGAATTTAATTCGAGCGCGCGTTTTAGAACTTCACGAGGATAGACTGGCACATGGTCCACAGTGCCGACGCCTAGCACCTCATCCGCGATGAGCATATTGCGCCGATCTAGAAAGAGAACGCGAAATTCTTCGGTTTCTTTGTGCGCCAGAGCAGTACGGCAATAGGTGAGAACAGCATCCCAGCTAGAGATTAGCGGACGATGCGCTATGCGCGCTTTGGCAAGCCTTTTAGAGGCGGCATGGATGAGTTTAAGGTCCTGACTGACAACAGTGCCGACTGTAGCTTCTAGCCGCGCGCTTTCGGCGGTGAGTGCGCTCGCGATATCACCAAACTCCTCGAGCAGTTGCCGCGCGATAGGGCGGGTGTCCTTGTTTGGTGACGTCTTAAGTAAGATGAGTTCCAGGAGATCAGCGTCGCTAAGGCGTTCTGCCCCATTTTCCTGAAGCCGTGCGCGTAACTTTAAATGGCGTTCACGAAGCTTTTTGTCGAATAGCCCAAGGCGTTTGCGAGAGGTTTTGTCAGCGCTACGCGGATCAAATGCGGGGGCTGAGACGTCGGCGAAATGTGTGTGTTGTATGCTCATACAACAGTGTTCGCGCGATTCGATAAATTTTGAGTTAAAATGAAAAAGCCCGACGTCATTGAAGACGCCGGGCTTTGTTCAAAATTGTCCGAAGCGTTAACTCTTCATGCCATCCCAGAAAGATTTAACCGAAGAGAAAAAGCTTTTGCTCTCGGGATTGTTGTCCTCTGAAAGCTCTTCAAATTCCCGCAGCAACTCTTTTTGGCGGCTGGTGAGGTTGACCGGCGTTTCAACGGCAAGTTCGATGAACATATCACCACTGCCACCACCGCGTAGCGCCGGCATTCCTTTGCTCCGCAGTCGCATTTGACGGCCAGATTGGCTGCCAGCAGGGATTTTCACACGGCTACGACCACCATCGATGGTCGGAACTTCGATATCACCGCCCAAGGCTGCAGCGGACATGGAAACCGGTACATTGCAGAACAGGTTTGTGCCCTCGCGCTCGAACAGCTTGTGTTTCGCCACTTCGATAAAGATGTAGAGATCGCCAGCTGGGCCGCCACGCATGCCTGCTTCACCCTCGCCGCCGAGCCTGATGCGCGTGCCGGTTTCGACGCCTGCAGGGATGTTCACGCTTAGCGAACGTTCCTTTTCGACGCGTCCTTGGCCACCGCAAGACCCACATGGGTTCTTGATGATCTGCCCCATGCCGGAACACGTCGGGCAGGTCCGTTCGACCGTGAAGAAACCTTGCTGCGCGCGAACCTTGCCCATGCCGGAACAGGTTGGGCAATTGGTTGGCTCAGCGCCACCATCAGCGCCAGTGCCGTCACAGCCAGAGCAGTTTACAGCAGTTGGTACGTTGATGGTTTTTTGCATGCCAGAGAAGGCATCTTCGAGCGAAACTCGCATGTTGAAGCGCAAGTCAGAGCCGCGCGCTGCACGGTTGCGTCCGCCACCGCCGCCACGTTGGCCGCCCATGAAATCGCCAAACAGATCGTCGAATACATCTGAGAACGCAGAAGAGAAGTCACCTTGGCCGCCACCAGGACGTCCGCCGCCACCGCCCATGCCACCTTCAAAGGCGGCATGACCATAACGGTCATAAGCTGCTTTCTTTTCAGCGTCTTTGAGGACTTCGTGGGCCTCATTCGCCTCTTTGAACTGTTCTTCGGCCTTGGGGTTGTCGGCATTGCGATCGGGATGCAGTTCTTTGGCTTTCTTGCGATAGCCCTTCTTGATCTCGTCCGCAGATGCGCCTTTGGAAACGCCCAGAACTTCGTAATAGTCTCGTTTTGACATATTGCTCCCCTTTGGGAAACGCATTGGGCCGGCCCGGTGAAACTCAGGCCGGCCCTTTAGGGTTAATCACGCTAACCAGCGCGCCTTACCCGCGTTTTTCGTCGTCGTTCAGATCTTCGAAGTCGGCATCAACGATGTCGTCATCAGCGGGGCCAGCATCAGCTGCCATTGGCTCATCGTCTGCTTCATCTTGGGACGCCTTGTAGATCGCTTCACCAAGTTTCATCGCAGATTCAGTCACGTTCTGGATGCCGTTTTTGATCTTGTCGGCGTTGTCTGTTTCCAGCTCGTCCTTGAGCGCAGCAATCGCCAGTTCGATTGCTTCAACTGTCGTAGGATCAACCTTGTCAGAGTGCTCTTCCATAGACTTTTCAGTCGAGTGGATGAGGCTTTCCGCTTGGTTTTTCGCTTCGATCAGCTCGCGGCGTTCTTTATCCGCATCCGCATTCTCTTCTGCGTCTTGAAC
>NZ_JBDWVM010000267.1:0-13766 GCF_039984035.1 Planktotalea sp.
GATGAAAACACCTGTCGCAGTCGCAGGTATCAGCGCAGACGACATGGTTGAGCAGAAAGTTTAACCCTACGTGTCTAGCAAGCCCAATACATCTGCCTTGCTAGAGCAAGCAAACAAACTCCCGCCGCTCGCGTCTTTACTGACGCGGGCGGCGGCGGCGCCTAAATCCGTTGCCTTCGCTGAAGGCGCTGATCCACGCATTGTTGAGGCCGCTGTTGCAGCCTTGAACGCTGGAATTATTCACAAAGCCCACCTTGTTGGCCCGTTAGACGATATCAAGCAAACGCTTAGTGAATTTGCCGTTAACGACATAAGCGGCATCGAAATTCATGACCCTGTGCAGTCAGAGCTACGTGACACGCTCGCGGCTCGGTTTGCCCAGTTGCGTGCCCACAAGAATGTTTCAATTGAGATCGCTCACAAGGCCATTCTCGATCCCCTCGTTTTCGCAGCTTTGCTCGTTGAAATCGGTCGTGCCGACGGCTCTATCGGCGGCGCCGTTGCAACGACCTCAGATACTGTACGAGCAGCGCTGCAAGTGATCGGCAAAGCCAAAAGCGCACTGTTGGTTTCTTCATTCTTCTTGATGATCCTGCCAGAAAACCACCCGCTTGAACGCCCTGCGATGGTATTTTCAGATTGCGGCATGGTAATTGATCCGAGTGCCAATGAGCTCGCAGGTATCGCAGCTCAAGCCGCTGATAGTTTTACCGCCCTTGTCGGCGATGTCCCCAAACTTGGCATGCTCTCTTTTTCCACACATGGCTCCGCCAAACATGAACGCGTGAGCAAAGTCCAAGATGCAACCAATTCCCTTAAAGCCGCGCGCCCAGATTTGATCGTAGATGGCGAATTGCAACTCGACGCAGCGCTGGTTCCATCTGTTGCAGCATCCAAAGCTCCAACAGGCGTGCTTCAAGGCGCAGCGAATGTGCTGATATTCCCGAACCTTGACGCAGGCAACATCGGATACAAATTGGCGCAACGCTTTGGCGGTGCGACAGCAATTGGCCCAATTTTGCAAGGTCTCGCTAAACCGGCAAACGATTTATCGCGCGGCTGCACCGCTTCTGACGTTTTGGCAATGATTGCTGTCACGGCCTTGCAGGCGCAAACGTCATGACGGGCCTGCTAAACCTGACAACACCCGAAATTCTGATGCTCGCTCTGATTTGCTTTGGGGCTGGCATTGTTCGGGGGTTTTCTGGCTTTGCCCTCTCAGCTCTCGTCATGGCGGGCGCCGCTTTCATTCTTCCGCCCATACAATTAATCCCGATCTGTTGGTGGTTAGAAATCGCCGCGAGCCTCCTTATGGCGCGGGGAGGCTGGCAGGAAGCAGATCGTAGCCTTGTCTGGACGCTGGTCATCATGTCCGCGCTGGGAACGCCTATCGGGTTGTCTTTGACAACGACGCTGGATGTAGAGATGTCCAAACTCATCGCGCTTGGCTTGATCATCGCATTGGCACTGCTCTTGCTGTTCAGAGTCAAAATACCCGGCCTTGCAACGAAGCCCGGCTTGTATTGCACGGGCTTACTTGCAGGCACGGTAACAGGCCTCGCCAGCGTTGGCGGCATGGTCATCGCCCTTTATGTCCTTTCAAGCGATACACCCGCTCGAAAAATGCGCGCAGCGCTAGCCTTGTTCCTATTCCTAGGCTCAGCGACGTCGCTCGCTTGGCATTTTGCGTTTGGCGTTATGAACAACGAAGCCATTCTTCGCGGCATCGCCTTTGCAGTTCCAGCGATTTGTGGCGTCTGGGCAGGCACCCAGCTCTTTACACCGCGTTTCGAACCTTATTATCGACCATTTTGTTTGACACTGCTGTGCGCCCTGTCAGCAATCGGATTGGTAAGGGTGGCAATCACATGATCCAACAATCAACGAACAGCGCAGGCACGAACTTTGGGGCATTAAAGCTTCCCCAACTTTGCAGTACCCACGGCTCAATGTTTCAACAGTACTTGCAAAGAGAATTTAAATGACGCGTGAGCCCGCATTCTTAATGGATTTTTACGAAGACCTTCGCGAAAAGTCTTCGATCTTATTCCCTGGAGTTATGGTTGCCATCTTGGTCGCCATCACCGCCCAATTTCTTGCTGACCACTATGCCACACCCGCAATGCTTCTCGCATTGTTGCTTGGGATTGCGCTCGGTTTTTTGGGGCAAGAGGGCAAAACAGTGCCCGGCGTCGCGTTTGCAGCACGCAGCTTGCTGCGGCTCGGCATCGCGTTTTTGGGCATCCGCATCTCGATGACATTGATGTCAGGCTTGGGCGCACCCTTGATCGCGCTTGTGATCGGCGCCGTGATTTTAACCATAGCTTTCGGCCTATTGATCGCACGGTTTCTTGGACACAAATGGCGCTTTGCCTTTTTGACCGCAGGATCGGTCGCCATTTGTGGCGCATCAGCAGCAATGGCCATTAGCGCGATCCTGCCGCGCGATGAACGCTCCGAAGAACGGCTATTGTTTACGGTCATGGGCGTGACCGTTCTGTCGACATTCGCCATGATCGCCTATCCGATCCTCGCAAATGCGTTAGAGCTAAGCTCGCTACAAGCCGGTGTCTTCATAGGCGCAGCGATCCATGATGTGGCGCAAGTCGTTGGTGCGGGTTTCTCGATTTCAGAGCAAACAGGCGACACGGCTACCTTGGTCAAACTGATACGCGTCGCTCTATTGGCCCCTATTGTGCTAGTCGCCTCGCTTTTGATCCGCCGCTACGCATCGCAACCCGAAGATGGCATTCGCCCACCTTTGTTGCCAGGTTTTGTCGTGGGCTTTCTAGCGTTTGCCGCGCTCAGCTCAACGGGCATGGTTCCGCCGGCGATCACCGAATTTTTCAGCCAATTGTCGCGCTGGTTCCTTTTAATCGCAATCGCCGCTGTCGGCATGAAGACCAACCTCAAACAGGTTCTGTCTGTCGGCGGCGCAGCGATCGCATTGATCATAATCGAAACAATTTTCATCGGCGCAGTAGTCTTAATCGGGATCTACTACTTAACGTAGCACAAAACACATGAGCAAGACGTCATGGGCAGGGAGGCCAGATGACATTCCAGCAACCAAATATTGAAACGTCTCCGAAAGTTTCTGACGAAATACGCAAGACCACTTGCTACATGTGTGCATGCCGTTGCGGTATCAATGTGCATATGAAAGAGGGCAAGGTCGCCTACATTGAAGGTAACAAAGACCACCCTGTGAACAAAGGTGTGCTCTGCGCCAAAGGCTCTGCAGGCATCATGCAGGTTAACGCGCCGTCGCGTCTCAAAGCGCCGCTGAAACGAGTCGGGCCGCGTGGGTCGGGCGAGTTCGAAGAAATCTCATGGGAAGAGGCGCTGACGATTGCCACAGATTGGCTTGCTCCAATCCGCGCCGAGAACCCTGAAAAACTCGCGTTCTTCACAGGGCGCGATCAATCGCAAAGCTTCACCAGTTTCTGGGCACAGCATTTCGGCACCCCGAACTATGCCGCACACGGGGGCTTCTGTTCCGTCAACATGGCCGCGGCAGGCATCTATACAATGGGTGGTGCGTTCTGGGAATTTGGCCAACCGGATTGGGATCACACCAAGCTGTTTATGCTGTTTGGCGTGGCCGAAGATCATGACAGCAACCCCATCAAAATGGGCATCGGCAAGATCAAAGCACGCGGCGCAAAGGTCATTGGCGTTAACCCGATCCGCACGGGCTATAACGCAGTTGCAGACGAATGGGTCGGCATCACGCCCGGCACTGACGGTCTGTTCATCCTCGCGCTAGTGCACGAGCTGATGAAGGCCGGAAAAATCGATTTGGAATATCTCGCGCAATACACCAACGCACCTGTTTTGGTCGATAGTGAAACCGGCCTATTGATGCGCGATGATGATGGTAAGGAACTGGTCATTGATCGTGGCACCGGCAAGCTGACACCATTTGATCAAAAGGGCGTGCGCCCTGATCTGTCCGCGACCTATCGCCATGCTGGCGTGACGCATAAACCCGTCTTCCATCTGATGGCCGAGCGTTACATGTCTGCTGAGTACGCCCCCGAGGCTGTGGCGGAACGCTGCGGTATCTCCGCGGCGCGCATTCGCGGCATCGCGTCTGAAATAGCGCGTGTCGCGTTTGAAGAAAGCTTTGAGCTGGATCACGAGTGGACAGATTTTCGCGGTGAAACGCATAAAACGATGACGGGTCGCCCTGTCTCCTTCCACTCCATGCGCGGTATCTCAGCGCATTCCAATGGCTTCCAAACCTGTCGTTCTTTGCACGTTCTGCAAATCCTGCTTGGTACGGTCGAAGTGCCAGGCGGTTTCCGCTTCAAACCACCCTATCCAAAGCCTGCAACAATCCACCCAAAGCCGCATTATGGTGTCACGCCTGGCAAACCGCTTGATGGTCCACATCTTGGTTTTGTGCATGGTCCTGATGATCTTGCGCTGAAAGATGATGGGAGCGCAGCGCGCATCGACAAGGCCTTCACGTGGGAAAACCCGATGTCGGCGCATGGCATGATGCATATGGTGATTTCCAACGCTTATGCGGGTGATCCGTACAAGATCGATACGCTGTTTATGTATATGGCCAACATGGCGTGGAACTCTTCCATGAACACGCGCGGCGTTATTGATATGCTGACGGATAAGAACGAAGAAACGGGCGAATACGTGATCCCGCGCATCATCTACTCGGATGCCTATTCGTCAGAGATGGTTGCTTATGCCGATCTGATTTTACCAGACACGACGTATCTTGAACGTCACGACTGTATCTCGCTCCTTGATCGTCCGATCTGCGAAGCTGATGCTGCCGCTGATGCAATCCGCTGGCCCGTGATCGAACCTGATCGCGATGTGCGCGGCTTCCAATCCGTGCTCTGCGAACTCGGTGCGCGTCTCGATCTGCCCGGTTTCATCAACGAGGATGGCAGCCAGAAATACGCCGATTATGCTGACTATATCACCAACCACATCCGCAAGCCGGGCATTGGCCCGCTCGCGGGATGGCGTATGGGCGACAAAGGTCTGCAAAACGGTCGCGGCGACGCGAATGAAGCTCAGCTAGACGCATATATCGAAAACGGCGGCTTCTTTGTCGAACACATTCCAGATGGCGCGAACTACTACAAACCGTGGAATATGGCCTACCAAGAGTGGGCCGTGGGCATGGGCATCATCGACAAGCCTGAACCTTACCTGTTCCAGCTCTATGTCGAACCCATGCGCAAATTCCAACGAGCCGCCGAGGGGCACGGCGAACGCCAACCGCCCGAACATCTGCGCGAACGGATCAAAGAAACGATGGACCCACTGCCCATCTGGTACGCGCCATTTGAGGATGGCGCAGTGGATGTGGACGAATATCCCGTTCACGCCCTGACCCAACGTCCCATGGCGATGTATCACTCTTGGGGAAGCCAAAACGCGTGGCTGCGCCAGATCCACGGCCGCAATCCGCTCTACCTGCCAACCAACTTGATGCAGAAACACGATCTCAAGGATGAAGACTGGGCGACCGTCACATCGACCCACGGATCAATCACAGTGCCGGTCATGGAAATGGCCGCGCTCAATGAGAACACCGTGTGGACATGGAACGCTATCGGCAAACGCAAAGGCGCTTGGGCGCTGGAAGAGGACGCACCAGAAGTCACAAAAGGCTTCTTGCTCAACCACCTCATTCACGAACTGATGCCGCCAAAGGGCGACGGTCTGCGTTGGGCCAACTCTGATCCAATCACAGGCCAAGCCGCATGGTTCGACCTGCGTGTCAAAATCGAAAAAGCAGCCAATCCACCAAGCGAAAGCCAACCGGCGATGCCAGCCATCAAGTCCCCCGTTGGCACTGGCCCGTCAGAGCTGAAGTGGAAGAGCACATCATGAGCGGTCCACAAAAGACATTGCTTCTCATTGGCGGTTTTATTGCGCTCATGGTTGGCACTTTCATCTACTTCGTCGCGACTTGGGACGCTGAAAAAGAACAGCCCATCAGCGGGCATATGACATTGGAGGCAATCGTATGACGACGCTCCCTAAATCGACCGAGAAAAAGCTCGGGCTTGTGATCGATCTGGACACCTGCGTGGGCTGTCACGCCTGCGTTGTGTCTTGCAAGGGCTGGAACACCGAAAACTACGGCGCGCCACTCAGCGATCAAAACCCATATGGCGGCGATCCCTCTGGTACGTTCCTTAACCGTGTACATAGTTATGAAGTGCAGCCCGATGATGGCGCTGCGCAGCTCATCCATTTCCCTAAATCCTGCCTGCACTGCGAAGACGCGCCTTGCGTGACCGTTTGCCCAACTGGCGCGAGCTATAAACGCGTCGAAGATGGCATCGTGCTGGTCAACGAACAGGATTGCATCGGTTGCGGTCTATGCGCCTGGGCCTGCCCTTATGGCGCGCGTGAAATGGACGCCGCCGAAAATGTGATGAAGAAATGCACGCTTTGCGTTGATCGCATCTATAACGAAAACCTGCCCGAAGAAGACCGCCAGCCTGCTTGTGTACGGACTTGCCCTGCAGGTGCGCGCCACTTTGGTGACCTTGGTGATGAAAACTCCGAAGTCAGCCAACTCGTTGCAGAACGCGGTGGTTTTGATCTGATGCCAGAGCTTGGCACCAAACCTGTAAACCAATACCTTCCGCCACGCCCAAAGGACACGATGGAAGAATTCGACATCCTCGCGCCTTATCTTGATCCGGTTGCGAAGGATGCTGGCGGTTTCCTTGGCTGGCTCGACAAAGCGCTCGACGCCCTACCCGGAGGAGCAAAGTAATGCACCCAGCACCGTCCATTATTCTCTTCACGACGCTGTCCGGTCTTGGCTTCGGCCTTCTGACCTTCCTTGGCCTCGGCATGCCCGGTGCAACGGGTTTTGTCGCCTTCGTTTTCTTCACGATCGCCTACTTACTAGCCGTTGGCGGTCTTTTGTTTTCCACCTTCCACCTAGGCCATCCAGAACGCGCATTAAAGGCATTCTCGCAATGGCGTTCGAGCTGGCTCAGCCGCGAAGGCATCTGTGCTGTCGCCGCGTTGATCGTCATGGCAATCTACGGCATCGGGCGCGTGTTCTTTGCCGAGCACTGGGGACTTATCGGCATCGTCGGCGCGCTTTTGTCACTCGCCACTGTGTTCACAACCTCGATGATCTATGCCCAGCTCAAAACAGTGCCCCGCTGGAACATGCCCCTTACGAGCCCTCTGTTCATGGCGTTTTCCATTACGGGCGGCGCGTTGCTGGCGGGTCAAATCACCCTCGCTATTCCCCTGCTGATTATCTCTTCAGGCATCCAAGTTGCCTATTGGATCATGGGCGACGGGCGCCTTGCTGCATCAGGCACCAATATGGAAACGGCAACTGGCCTTGGACATATCGGCAAGGTCAAAGCGTTTGAGCCACCCCATACGGGCGACAACTACCTCATGCGCGAATTGATCCATGTGGTGGGCCGCAAACATGCAAGCAAACTGCGAATGATTGCGCTGACGCTTGGCTTTGCGCTCCCGCTCATCTTCCTGCTTTTACCGTTTGGACACTTCTTCGCTCTGATCGCAGTTCTCTGCCATATCGCGGGCATCCTAACCTCGCGTTGGCTGTTCTTTGCGCAGGCCGAACATGTCGTCGGCCTCTACTACGGAAAACGATAAGAAAAAGGCGCCCCGTGAAATACGGGGCGCCCTTTTTTCTTAGGTAAATGCAACTTCGGTTTTCGCGATACATGCCTCGCGCTGATCCGCTAACGCGACAAGCTCAGGGTCGCTGCGATAGGCGTCAAAACTGTCCGTATCAGGGAATTCCAATACATGGACCTCATGGGCAGACCCATCGCTTGCACCATGGTTTTGATCGACGCGAAGTACCTTCGCCCCATGGCGCGCCATGATCACGAAGGCCTTTTCCTCGAAAGCGGCGAAGGCTTCGAAACGCCCGTCTCGTACCCAGAGCTTAGCAGTAACGATGACGCACTTTAGCGACGCCATGTTCCCAGCCAACGCTTCACGCGACCACCGGTATTAGACAGGCTATCGCCCGCATCGGCAAAGCTATCGCCAACATCCTGCATCACAGGATCGATCTTCGCCTCGCGAAAGCGACGCCAACGCACCCAGATCGCCCAAGCAATCGCTGCGAAAACAATCAGAATAATGATGTTGAGCCATGGAATAATCCGCACGTCAGGATCATCGACCGCACGCACGCTGACGGCATTCGGGAAGATTGACATGAATTCATTGCGCCAACCATAATGCTTGATCACAACCCACTGCGGCGCATCCGCTGCTGACTTCAGATCAGCCGCTTCTGCCTGCAAATTCGACGTATCAAACTTGAAATACGGCGGCCAACCCCACCCTGTATCCTCGTTGCGATAAACCATCACAGTGTCGTTGGTGAGACGCGTCTGAATGAAGAACACATCGCGGTTCACCGTCGTTGCGTCATTGCCCGTGTCTGCACTTGCCCAGAAGATCGAATTCTCTCCGAAATCAATCCGTTTTTCATAGGTGTCCGAAACGCGAGCTACATCGTGCTGCGGCAGCGTGTAGTGGAAAAAGGCAACAATCAGCACCCAAAAGGTGATCCAAAACGCCCACTTGATATAGCCCATCTGTCAGGCTCCTTTACATAAAATTCGTAGCGTAGATGATGAAGGACACCACGCAGATCGGGACAATATAGACCCCAAGGATCAACTTGCGGCGGAGAGAACCATCGTAGTCTTTCAGCCCCTCTTGCACAAAATCTTCCATCGTATCGCCACTGGTCCCGCCCTCACGCCATTCGGCCTCCAACTTGCCCCGACGCACTGCGCGCGAATAAAGCGATAGGCAAATGTAGACAATCGTCAGGACGAAAAATCCCATAACGAGCAAACGTGCGAGTGCAAACATCTTACTTCCCCCTTACCGCGCCCCATGGGCCAACAGCGGCTATCTTGTCTACATTGACGCTCCATGGCCCCTTTTGCACCGCTTTGGGGGCAACGTCATCCATATCCGCATCATGACCAAAGAGCGCATCGCGCGCCCCAGCTTTGTCCACTTGATACTCGCGATCCAAGAAATCCGCCACATAGGATTTTTTGGTCTCATGCCATGTCGCGTATTGCTGATAGAACAGCTCTTTGTGGCAAATGAACAATTGGCGCACGTCCTTGGGCGACAATTGCGCCAAAAGCATATTAACCAAATCCCGATCTTTGTGATCGGCGCTGCGCAACGTGTAGAAATAGGCAGGATGATCGGACGTCAAACGCGGCCATTTTCCACCCTCTTCGGCCCAGCGCAGCAACGCTGCCAACCCATGAAATTCCTCTGGCAAGTCCGAGGCATGACGCCGCGCCAGCGCGCGCATGTCCCGTCGGCTCGCACCGCTCAAATCCATGCCGCTTTCCTGCGCGGTATCGACGATGATGAAATCCATCTTCTGGCGCAGGATCGCCGCAGCATCGATGCCGCGCGCTTTCACAATCGGTTCGGCAAGATCGTTATACTCAAGGAACTTCGCAATCTGATTGCGGTCCTTCATGTCGAACACATATTTGATCGGCAACTTGCCCAGCGCTGATTTATCCCCGCTGGAAATCACCGCAGGATGATCCATCCCTTGCATGACATACAGCCCGCCAAAATGCGCCGTCCAGAAATTGCTCTGCTCAAATTCCATCAGATCAAGCGCGATAGGATTGCGCGTCACATCCCCCGTGCGCGTGGCCTTGGAAATCATATCAGCGATCAGAACATCATCGAACCACGCGTCTTCGTCCTGCATGAAACGATCCACATCCCGCGCCAACGCTTCGGCATCCGCGACAGTGCCTGATGTCGTATCTGCCTCCAATACGACCTTACGAATATCAAAGAGCCGCACAGGGCTGTCCACGGAATAGACCGAATTCACCAACTCCCCCGCGACCGCATCCTTGGCCGTTAGCGCGAAAAGCTGCGGTTCGTTCTTGATCACAAATTCCTTCAGAATATCGCGCGAGGTGGAGAATTTCGCATTGAGCAAAGGCGCGCGTTTCTGATCGGTGGTGAGCAAAATAAACTGCCGATTCACCCCCGCATGGTTGAGGTAGAGATGATCATCCAGCTCATCCCCAATCTCGGGCGAGTAGCCAGAGATATCGATATGAAAATCGGTAAGTTCGGTCTGTTTCTGCGTCAGATGCTTAAGCGCACGGTTATACCGTTCGATCAACGCAGGGCTTTCGACATGGATCAGATTGCCAAACATGAGGCCGCGTTGAATAAGGTGGATCATTAGACAGGCTCCCAAATGTCTGCCTCTGCAAGCAGTTGCAAGTTTTTAATCAACTCAAATAAACGTTCATTGTTCCACCAAAGAGATGCTGAAAGCGCTATATTTGGTTGATGATGCGGCAACATATCCGGCTCATGAAGCAACAACTTACTCCAAGCTTTCTGTTCGTTTTCGAATTTGTCTTTGCTCGTGCACTTTTTTTCAAGTTTGTGGACTGACTTATTTTGGAGCACCGCTTTAACCTTGGCGTTCAATAGACCTATTGATAGTGTTATGTCAGTCAACTCATCTACCTTTGGTTTCTCAAACGTAAGGTTTAGAAATATCGGTTTCTCAGTGGAAAGTTGATTAGCATTATTGCGGTTCTCCTCAGTGGGAAAAAACGTCCAAGAACAGTGTGCAAACTCAATTGCAGACATTCGAATCCTCTCGCGAACTTTTTCTTGCAGCAAATTATCTTCCCTGGCTTCGCTTCTTTCTTTTTGCTCGAGCTCGAAAATCTCACCTTGGATTCGTAGCAGGTTTACCTGCTCTTTTTGAGCTTTTGCCATTTTTTCAAATTCTTTGCGTTGTTCAGATAACTCAGTCGACTGCATAGCGACTGTTACAATTATCCAAACGAACGCTAGCGCTGAAAAAACACCCGCGAGTGCATCGCCCATCTCACTTGGCCTTAAATGCAAAAATTCTGTAAACTTGTTTCCAAACGCAGGATTACTTGCTGGCTGGAATCCAACCCACTGAACCAAAGCAAAAATACCAATTGATAAAACCCAACCGATGTCAGTCGCTTCCCATTTTTGTGCCCGTAACCACACTTTCATCGCAAGAAACACCCATTCCAATCATCAAAGAGACTATGTCTCGCAGCGCCTTCCCTTGGCTGCATCCATTCGCGGGCAAACCGCTCTGCCAGAGCCTCCCTTGATTGCCCGCTCATCCCCATGGGGAAGGCGCTATTCTGCTGAACATCTGTATTGTGCTCACAAGCTATCAAGCGATCCATACCGCCCCCAAACAGAACAAGCCGACCGCCAAAAGCATGGGCCAGCCTATATGCTTGCCCTTGCTCCACACCGCATCAAGCACGCCAGAAATTGCAAACCCAATACCGATTACGCTCAGAACAACCATGGCCAAATCGGCGTCGCCAAATCCAACGAACAACAGGATAACCGCCATCAGCAACCACATCACAGTGGTCAAATGCCAAGCGCCGCGCAGCACAAAGCGCGCTAGATCGCTTTCCAGCACCCCGTTTCCGCGTCGTTTGAACATTGGGGCCAACAACAGCTTCTCGCCAAAATATGAATGGGTGAAGCCCACCACCAGTAAACTCACCACACCACCAAAAACGAGCCATTGGAACGCATTCATGACAGTCGCTTTCTCTTGGACGCCACCAAACGAGTCAGAGCTCTGATCGCCCAAATCAATGGCGTCACCAGAAAGAACCAGCCAAGAATGTCCATAAGTCGTTTCATGATGCGTTACCTGCCCCTGATCGCGTCAAACGAAAAACCATCACCGCCCCAAGCGCGAGCGCGGGCAACGCAAACGCACGATAGGCGATGAGCATTTTGAACCCAGCATAGCCCGAGAAAGACCCACCAAATAAAAGCAGGCTTTCCTCAATGCTCGTCCCTTCAAACCCACTTGCAATTCCGATCCCTGTAGAGACTGCAAAAACGACCAAAGCGCAGGCGGCAAACCCCAAGACGCCCCAACGCAAGGGAACCGTCGCGCCCAAGACCAGCGCAAGAACGGTCATTCCAATCAACAGGATCATGCTTTGCTCTCCAAATACCGCTTCTTCGCAATTTCCGTACGCTCGTAATCCCGCACCATCGCGTCAATCGCAACTTCATCGCTCTTGTCGGCATAGCGGAATTCACTGTCGGCGTAGCGGTTGATCTCTTGCACGACCATCTCGACCGTGATCGGCTGGCGTAGCTCTGAAATCATGCCTTTCTTCTCGTCGTAGGATTTGAACAGGAACAGCTCTGGTTCCTCCATCCATTCGTCCGGCAATTCAAAGTCCATCGCGCGCACTTTGACAGCATCGGTGATGTTCTTGATAGCGCGGCCCGTAAATCGCTCATCCGCCACCTGAATACCCTTCAGATAGGTGCCGAGTTTGGCAATCGTATCCAAAGCGCCGACCTTTGATTGCACCTCATCAAACACCACGGCCAGCCCCGCCTCATGCGGTTTACCGTGGCTCTCAAAGCTTGCCGCAACCGCCTTCTGAATCGCTTGCGCCTCGAACAGCTCATGATCGCCCAGCGGGATATCGTGGTTCTTCCCCATCAAGAGCGCCAGGATATCGACGTAGTCCTCCCGCGTTTGCGGCCCATCTACCAAGAAGCGCGCACCGGCGCGTTGGCGCAGCGCGTCATCAACGTTCTCGGGGTAGTTGGAGAACATCCCAAACGTACAATTCCCACGCACAACTGTATTCGCGCCTGCAAAGCTCTCCATCAGAACCGCAGTGATTTCGAGCTGCCCAGCGCTCGATTGACGATCCCCGCGTTTGCCAGCGAGTTGGTCAATGTCATCAATCGTCCCGAAGCCAATCACAGACGGATCGATAATGTTGTTGATAAAAGACTTCGCGTTTTGTCCTGATTTGCCCTGATAGCTGTCGATATTGTCAGTGCTCAGGTTCTGATACCGAAACGGATAACCTGCTGTTTCACAATACCCGCTGATCAATCCCGCCATCATCTGAATAAGCGTGGTTTTCCCCGTCCCCGGTGCGCCATCCCCCATGAAGGTAAAGATAAAACCACCCAAATCCGCAAACGGATTCAAACGGCGATCAAAATCATAAGCCATCAACATCTTCGCCAGCTTCATCGCCTGATATTTGGCGATGTGGTTGCCGACGACCTCGTTCGGCTTTTTGAAGGTCATAGTCAGCGTGCTGCCCTTGCCCTTGGCGGCGGGGGTAAAGCCGCGCACCGCGAAATCATCGGCCTCGACCTTCCAATTGGCCGAGGTAAACGCCTCCAAACGTCCAACGGTCTGCGCGCGCGCGGCGACCTTTTCCATCAGCGCCTCGGCATATCCTGAAACAGTCGCAACTAACTTGGGATCGTCCTCCGCATGGGCATCAATATCCTGATCCAACTCCCAAAGCGCGCCGTGCAGGGCAAGCGGTGCATTGTCGGTCAGGATTTCTTCAACCTCACCCAAAGACACCGTCACTTCGCTCGCATGTGTGGACAACAGAAACGATGCAGCTGACGCAAAGACGTAGAGCGAGATCAGCGCTTCCGCCGTCAACATCTCCGAAAATTCGGCCTCCTTGCCAGCAGATACACCACCCTCAAGGTTAGCGCGCTTAAGATCGCTCAAACCCACCTGCTCTGCATAATTCTCCGCAACCGCCATAGAGATCGCCAAAGCACGGCGCAGCGTATTCATCACCGTCGCCTGAAGCGGCGAAACCAGAGCTTCGCCCCCATCCGAACCTTGAATTTGCGCCAGCAATTGCACGCCC
>NZ_JBDWVM010000268.1:0-7213 GCF_039984035.1 Planktotalea sp.
GGCTTTGGCTTTCATGCACACCCATCGAGACACCGCAGCCAAGGGGCGTGAGCAGGTAGTCATCGCTGATGTTTTGCTCATAACAGCCATGACCAACTTCGTGGATCGTTGAATAAAGGCAGTTGAACGGATCATGCAGGCTGGTGCGCGTTGTAATACGCACATCATGACCCGAGCCGGATGAGAACGGATGCACCGCCTTATCCACGCGCCCATGGGTCATGTCATAGCCAAAGGTCTTGGCCAGCTTGCGCGTGAGCTTCATTTGTTTGCCTTCATTGAAGGCAAAATCCAGATCAGCCGGTTGCTCCCCTGCCATGACCTCATCACGCAGCGCTGTGAGGCGTGGACGCAGCGCTGCAAACATTGCGCTCAGGCTTTCGGCGCTGGCGCCCGGCTCATAGTCTTGCAACATCGCATCATAGACGTCGCCGCCCGCAGCGAGGGCTGCGCCCTCTTCCCGCTTCAGCGCGACGACCTGTTTTAGCGTTGGCAAAAACGCGGCCACGTCTTCATCTTCGCGCGCTTGCGCCCAGATGCCTTGGCTGGCGGAGGTCACTTTGGCCAAACGCTGCGCGAGATCGGCGGGCACCTTTTGCGCGCGCTCATAAGACTCAGTAATCAACCGCAATTGCGATTTGCCGGCCTCATCGGGCGCGTCGGCTTTCGCGAGCCACTCACCAATGCGCGGATCGGTGCGGCGCGCGTGCAGAACGCCCTCAAGCGCGGCCATTTCTTCTGCGCGTTGCGGCGCAGCTCCACGCGGCATCATCGTTTCCTGATCCCAGCCCAAACGGCCCATGATCGCGCTCAATGCCTGCGTTTCGCGCTGATGCGCCATTAGATCGTCATATGCACTCATTTTGCTGCTCCTCGCAGGCTGTCGGCTGTTGGATAACCCGCATAAAAGCGCGCGCGTAGAATCAAGACCCAAAGCGCAACCGCGCCAAGTTGATGGACAATCGCGATATGCCATGGGGCTGAATAAAGAACCGTAAAGATACCCAGCAGCATTTGCAGGCACATCACGGCGAGTACGACACTAAATGCACCGCGCGTGGCCGAATTGGGTGAGCGACGGGCACGGCGCCAAATAATGATGCCGAATATAAAGAGAAGGTAGCCAGCAATACGGTGCATGAACTGAACCAACCCTGCGTTTTCAAAGAAATTGCGCCAGATCGGTTCCAGATCAAACGGATACGGCGGGAAGAAGCCACCGGCCATCAGCGGCCAATCATTATAGGTGCGCCCCGCATCGATCCCAGCGACCAATGCACCAAGCAAGATTTGCAGGAAGGCGAAATGGAGCAGGCCAGTGCCCATGGAAAAGAGCTTGGCTTCGCGGTTACGGCGACACTGCATGAGCTGGCGTTCTTCGCATTTCAGCTCAAAGATATACCAAGCGAGGAAACCGAGGATCACAAAGGCCAAACCAAGGTGCGTTGCGAGGCGATAAGACGCCACATCGAGCATACCGTTCGACAGACCTGAGGAGACCATCCACCAACCAACAGCGCCTTGCAAACCGCCCAGAAGACCAACGCCAAGCAAGCGCGTCGTCCAACCCGTGGGGATCGCGCGGGCGGCTAGGAATCCGAAGAAACCGATTGCCCAGACCAAGCCAATTACGCGGCCAAGCTGGCGATGGCCCCATTCCCACCAGTAAATGAATTGGAACTCAGACAACTCCATCCCTTTGTTTTGCAACTGATATTCTGGAATTTCTTTGTATTTCGCGAATTCGGCCAGCCATGCAGCCTCATTCAACGGTGGCAACGCCCCTGTCACAGGTTTCCATTCAGTGATCGACAAGCC
Organism: Planktotalea sp.; assembly: GCF_039984035.1. Taxonomy (GTDB): domain Bacteria; phylum Pseudomonadota; class Alphaproteobacteria; order Rhodobacterales; family Rhodobacteraceae; genus Planktotalea. The sequence goes on from NZ_JBDWVM010000268.1 coordinate 1,819, forward strand.
GCTATCGGTGAGACGCGTCAAACCGCCGACCAAGATCATCACAACGACCAGCGCGAAAAGCACAATCAGCCAAAGGCGAACAGCCCCCCGCGCGCCGCGCTTGCCAGCGTCGATCACACCCGTGACCGGAGCGGCTTTTTCGGTGCCATCGACCTCTTCGAAAATACTGCGTTTCTTACTCATATCCCGCCTCTTGATCTGAGGATCATTAGCCCAAGGGTAGGTCTGCCGCCCTGCCCCTTCAAGCGCCTATTCGGATTTATCTTTCCAACGCACCATTTGCCGCAACACGCCATGGAGCATCTGCACATCTGCGCGCGTCAGCGGCATACGCGACCACATGTTGCGCAGGTTCACCTGCATGCTGTCGACCTTCTCGGGCGGATAGAAAAAACCCGCCTCATCAAGGCGCTCTTCATAGTGCTTGGCCAGCGCTTCAGTCTCACCTTGAGAGGCCCAAACCGTTTTCGCCATTTCGACGCGTTCATGTTGAATATCAGCGACTTGGCGTTGCCATTCATAAGCCGTGAGCAAGACACATTGCGCGAGGTTAAGAGATGCAAATTCAGGGTTCACAGGCACGTTGATCACTGCATTGGCGCGGGCGATATCATCGTTCTCCATGCCAGCCCGTTCAGGTCCAAACAGCACGGCGATCTTTTCGCCATTCGCGATTTTCTCGGCCGCGAGCTTCATCGCGCCTTCGGGTGAAAACGCGGGTTTGGTCAGGCCGCGTTGACGCGCGGTTGTCGCAAAAACATAGGTGCAATCCTCAAGCGCATCAGCGGTCGTATCAAAATGCTGCGCTTCATCCAAAAGCCGCCCTGCGCCGCTCGCCATTGCGTCGGCCTTGGGGTTCGGCCAACCATCACGCGGCGCAACAAGGCGCATGCGATCGAGCCCGAAATTCCACATCGCCCGCGCCGCCGCGCCAATGTTCTCGCCCATTTGCGGACGCACCAGAACAAAGCTGGGTTGAGGGGTATCAGATGGCATTGCATGGCTCCTTGAAGGCTTGGAATGCTGTTAATCCTGTCCGGCTCAGGATTCAAGCAAAGGGCGTAACGTTCCTATTTGCTCCGCGCCCGAACCGAGGGGTGGTCGCAAAGCATATTCTCTGAGGCGCGTATCTGGACGGCGCGCAACTCTTTTGTTTCTCAACCTTGATTTCACTGCCTCCTTGCCACCCAAGTAGCCAAACCTGAAAAGGCACTGTATAGAGCGCGAAACAGCACTTAACGGAGCACGCCAGATGTCCGAGATCGAACAACCCCAACTCTATTTGATCACGCCGCCAGAGTTTGAACTGGATGTGTTTCCAGATGTTTTGGCCTCTGTGCTGGACAGCGCTGACATCGCTTGCGTGCGCCTTGCACTTGCCAGCCAAGATGAAGACAAGATTTGCCGCGCTGCGGATGCGATCAGTGTCGTGACTCAAGCGCGCGATGTGGCCTTGGTGATGGATGAACATATCTTGCTGGTCGAAAAGCTTGGCCTTGATGGTGTGCACCTGTCCGATGGAGCCCGCCGCGTTGCAAAGACGCGTAAAATGCTCGGCGATGATGCAATCGTTGGCGCCTTCTGTGGCACCTCGCGTCACGATGGCATGAACGCGGGCGAAGCGGGTGCAGATTACATCAGCTTTGGCCCGATGGGCGCAGCCGCGCTTGGTGATGGCGAACGCGCGAGCGAGGATTTATTCCAGTGGTGGTCAGAAGTGATCGAAGTGCCTATCGTTGCCGAAGGTGCCTTGGATGCGGACGTGTGCAAAACCTTCGCGACCATCACCGATTTCTTTGCCTTTGGCGAAGAGCTCTGGAGCAGCGAAGACCCGGTCGCGAAATTGGCTGAGCTGAAAAAACTGATTGAAGTCAGCTAACTAGATTTCCTCGGCGTTCATCATCTGCGCAGCCGCAAGGCCGAGGGCATAGCTTATATCCGAATACATATTGTCAAACCCTTGAAAGAGCGCAGCGGTCATCGCCCTGCCCTCTGGGGTTAACGCGAGCAAGGTATAGTCCTCGATCACGCCCGGTTCGAGCGGAGTGTAGGCCATGATCAAAAAGCCATAAAGCCAATCTCTTGTGTCTCTGCGCGTTTCATCCTCTTGGTTCCAAACCTCCGATAGGATTTCCGTTTCCGACAACTCAAACGCGCCGCCGTCCACGAGGCCGCGGTAGAATTGAATGTTGGAATTCATCGCGCCGACCACATTGGTTTCCAGTAGATCAGAGGCGTTGATAAAGTCATCCACCAGAACAAAAGCATCATCGCGCGCACGCTCATAAGCGCGGGCTTGCTCCTTCACCTCTTCCTCGATCACATCGTCCATCATCGCCTCGCGCGCGCTGAGTTCGAGCGAGATAATCGTCTTGCCAAGCGGCGTGTAAAAGAACGCTTCGAGCGGTGTTAGATCGGTGTTTGCCAACCCTTGGGCAAAGCCACGGCGCACGACGGTTTCCATCGCGTCTGTGTTGTAGATTTTGGACACCATAGCGCCCCAACCCTCGGTATACCCACCGGGCAACATTTCATCCCCAAGCTCTACAGCGTAGGCCAAGCCTTCCTCACGCATGAGCTGAACCATCCGCTCCATCCCGAGCGCTGTCAGAAGTTTGTCAGACGCTTCATCCGCCATCGCGAAAAATGGAGCAAAAACAAGGACTAGGCTTGCAAGACTTATGCGAAGATGAACCATTGGGGCCTTTCAAAACAACTTGATCTTTGACTGAACATAGGGCGCGCGCGCGCAGTTGCCAACGCACGGCTCTGTGAATACTGACCTCTGGTAAAGAAGCGCCTAAAACCGCAGCACCGCATGCACATATCAGCCGATGCGCGCGCCACGCTCAATCAGCTGTGGCGTTGCATTCAAAGTCTCCACATCGAAACCAGCCAACACCTTGTAATGATCTGCATGGGCCTTCAGATCTGCATAGGGAATGACGTCATCGATTGTCTCAAACTGGCCGCCACACAGGTCTTCGACCTTTTGCATCACCGCATCTGGGCCAGAGCCGCGATTGGCCAAGATCACATTACGCGTGCGCGGCCGAATGAGGTCCTCATAGGCTAAAAGCGCGGCTTGGTTTACACCGTGCGACAGGAACATTTGCCCCAGAATACGAGCGTCAACAATGGCTTGGCTCGCCCCATTTGATCCCACTGGATAGGTTGGATGGGCCGCATCCCCCATCAAGGTCACGCGCCCGTCGGTCCATTGATCAACCGGATCACGATCCACCATCGGGTATTCAAACACCTGCTTTGCGCCCTTGATCAGCTCAGGCACATTGAGCCAGTCAAACGTCCAGTCTTCAAACTTTGGCAGAAAATCATCGAGCTGCGCTGCGCGGTTCCAATCTTCTTTGCGCCAACCTTGCGCGGGATCAACGCGCAGCTCAGCAATCCAATTAATAGTAGCCTGTCCAGTTTGTGGGTCAGCTGGCGTGATCGGATAGGCGACGATACGCTGTGTGTCATGCCCTGCCAAAGCCATGGATGCCCCGTTCAAGAACGGTTTCGCCTGCGTTGTTCCGCGCCACAGAATAGCGCCGCCCCATATCGCGGGCCCTTCATTCGGGTACATCTGCGCGCGCAAGGCAGAGTGGATACCATCAGCGGCAATCACCAAATCGCCATGGATTTCCTCACCGTTTTGCAACACCAAAGCAGCGCCCTGATCGGTGTTTTTGAAACCTGCGGCAGGCGCATTGGTGACGATGCAATTCTCGCCCGCCCGCGCGCGTAGTTCAGACGCAAGACGCATCTGCAACGCGCCGCGATGCACCGCATATTGGGGCCAGTGATAACCAGCTTCGCGCCCGCGTTTCTCAGTCCAGATTTCCAACCCACGTTTGGAGTAGAACCCATAATCCTTGATCGGAATGCCGATATCATCAAGCGCGGCGCCTAAATCGAGATCAAGCAATTCGCGCACTGCATTTGGTTGCAAATTGATGCCCACACCAAGGGGCCGCATTTCGCGCACGGCCTCGAAGATACGAAACGGCACCCCAATTTGATGCAGCGTTAACCCTAATGACAGGCCCGCGATCCCGGCCCCTGCAATGAGAACTGTCATCGCGGCTTATCCCTGCAAACCCAGCTCAAAACGCTTCGCGATAAAGTGCGAGCGCGTCTGTTTCGGTGACCTCGACGGGGTTGTTCACCAAAAGGCGGGACTGCAACATCGCGTCCTTGGCGAGCATCTCAAAGCTATCCTCGCGCACACCGCAATCGCGCAAACGGCGCGGCGCGCCCGAGCGATTCATCAGATCATCCATGAACTCAACAAATTTGGCTGAGCGCACCGCGTCGCTTTCGCCCGTCACGCCCATAACCACATCCGCAAGCTCTGCATAAAGCGGTGCGGCAGCGCTCATGTTATAACGCAGAACAGGCCCAAGCATCAGCGCGTTGGTGAGGCCATGCGGCAAGTGGTAATGCCCGCCGAGCGGATAAGCCAAAGCGTGAACCGCCGCCACAGGGCTGTTAGAGAACGCCTGCCCCGCAAGGTTCGCGCCAAGCAACATTGCCTCGCGCGCGCTGCGATCAGCGCCATTTTCGCAGGCCGTTACCAGATTTGCCGCGATCAAGCGCAAGGCCTCCTTTGCAAAGACGTCGGATAGGAAATTCTTGCGGTGCTGGCTCGTGAAAGCCTCAATCGCATGCACCATCGCATCAATACCTGTTGCCGCCGTTTGCTCAGCAGGCAACCCAACAGTCAAGGCCCCATCAAGCAGAACCCGATCTGCATAAAGCTGATGGGACACGATCCCCATTTTGGTCGTCTCACCCGTTGTCAAAATGGTGATATTCGTAACCTCAGAGCCGGTTCCAGCCGTGGTTGGTACCTGCACCAAAGGCGCGCGTGTGCCGGTCACATTGCCAATTCCATAAAGGTCCGACAGCGGTTGCGCGCTCTTTAGCATCACTGCAACCAGCTTCGCGATGTCCATTGAGGAGCCACCGCCTAGTCCCATCACGATATCCGCATTCGCGCGTTTGGCATGTTCGACGCAGGCCAGCAGAACCCGTTCAGGCGGGTCAGCCACAACATCGTCATAGACGGTCACGGTAAACCCGTGCTCTTTGAGCGAGGTCAGCGCAGGGTCCAAAAGGCCGTTTTCATGCAAGAACTTATCGGTCACGATCAACAGATTGCGCTCTGTGAACCATTCAGCGAGGAGCGCGCCCATACGCGCAGCGCCGTCCCATTCCACCAACATTGACCCCGGCGTATCGAATGAAAAAGGTTTTGTTCCTGCGGTCATAATTCTGCTCCCAGATCATCTATTGGCCTGAGTTCGGCCAGTCGTTTGCGTGCTCGGCTCTACTGTTGCTCTAATCATTGGGAAGCTCAAGCCACTCTTTCTGGTTGTTTTGGCAATTC
>NZ_JBDWVM010000269.1:0-2978 GCF_039984035.1 Planktotalea sp.
CATCTTTCCCGATTGATCGCAACGCAACAGCGGCGGCGTTAGGCTTTGATCGTCCGTCTGCGAATTCACTGGATGCGGTGAGCGATCGTGACTTTGCTTTGGAATTCCTCAGCGTTGCGTCGATCAGTGCTGTGCATCTCAGCCGTTTGGCCGAAGAATTGGTGATCTGGTCATCTGCGCAGTTCCGTTTTGTGACGCTGTCTGATCGCTTTTCGACTGGCTCCTCGATCATGCCGCAAAAGAAGAACCCTGATGCAGCGGAATTGATCCGCGCAAAGATCGGGCGCATTTTTGGGGCAAATACTGCCTTGATGATCGTGATGAAGGGGTTACCGCTGGCCTATTCCAAGGACATGCAGGAAGACAAAGAGCAGACCTTTGATGCCGCGGATAGCTGGATGCTCGCGCTGGCCGCGATGGATGGCATGGTGCGCGATATGACCGCGAACCGCGAGAGCCTCGCTGGCGCAGCCGGTTCTGGTTTCTCTACGGCGACGGATTTGGCGGATTGGTGCGTACGTGCTTTGAACATGCCGTTTCGCGATGCACACCACGTCACTGGATCGCTGGTTGCCTTGGCTGAAAAAGAGGGCGTTGATCTGCCTGACCTTAGCCTTGAGCAATTGCAGTCTGTTCATGCGGCTATTACCGAAGATGTCTATTCCGTCCTGACCGTCCAAGCGTCTGTTGCCTCGCGCACGTCCTATGGCGGCACGGCCCCAAGCCAAGTGCTTGCGCAAGTCGCTCGTTGGCGGGGCATTGTGGCATGATGCGCATTGTTTCTGTTTTTGCTCTGATTGCAGTGCTGTCAGCGTGCGGCGCTGACGGCCTACCAACCAAACCAGAGCCAAAGACCGAAACCATCGAAGTGACCGTCGAGTAAACACTGGATTGGCTTGTCCTTGCACTTTCTGAAGACGTGCTAGGTTCCCTATCACAACGTCTGAAAGGAAAGCGGATGTCAGTTTTGCGCATGATCTATCTCGCACTTGCGGTGTGGGGTGCGATCCACCCGATGTATTACTTTATCCAGTGGTTCCAGACCGAAGGATGGAGCCTCGCTAAGATGGCGCAGGCTTGGAACAGCAATTTGGCCAGCTCCGGTCTCGTTTGGGATTTGACGATTGCGGCGATCGCTCTGACGATCTGGATATTGGCCGAAGTGTTCGCACGTAAAAATTGGAGCGCGCTCATTGCGATCCCTGCAACCTTTTGCATTGGCGTCAGTTGTGGGCTGCCTTTGTACCTATTTTTACGCACACGTCCGGTTGTCTGACCCAAATTAGCGTCATTTTGGAAACAAACGACTGGATTTGAGCGTATTTTCTCAATTTCGGCCTTACGATGTCCAAGTTTCGGCACATTTGCTGATCATCTCTCTGCAAAAGGCAATAAACGCAGAGGACAGATTCATGACGAGCATTGACGCATCTCAAACCCTTCCGCAAAAGGCATTGTTGGCCGCGCCAGAAAAAGCGCCTGCACCTGTGTCTAAGATGATCGTAGACGTCGCACGCGAGACGGGTGTGAGTCCGATCAAACAAATGCGTGAAATGTTCAAACTTCAGCGCAAAGCCGGCATTTCCTTTGGTGAGTATTATGCGGCGCAACACTATCGCACGGATATTACATCAGAAGAAAAGCTTCAGTTTGTTGGGGAAATGGGCAGCTACAAATTGAATCTGCGCCTCTCTCCGGCAAAGTTGGGGGACAAACGCTCCTTCATTCGGGACAAAGTGCTCTACACAACAATGCTGCGCGGCATGGACATGCCGACGACCGAAACGCAGGCCGTTGCACATACGGAGCGCGGATTTGGCGCGATCAACACGTTGCGCACGGCGGCAGATGTGTCTCGTTTCCTCAAAAGCGAAGCGCGTTACCCTGTTTTTGCAAAGCCGCTTGAGGGATCGAAATCTGTGGGTTCTGCGCTGCTTGTTGGGATTGATGCCGACAAGGGTATGATCGAAATGGGCAATGGCAAGTCTTTTGATATCGACGCTTTCGCACACGAAGTCATCGCGGATTACCCAGAAGGCTTTACCTTCCAAAGCGCGGTGCAGCAGCACAAAGACATCACAGAATTGGCTGGCCAAGCAGTTGGCACTATGCGCGTTGTGACGATCATCGAAGATGATGCCCCTCGCGTTCTCTATGCGGTTTGGAAAGTGCCATCACCGAAAGCAATGTCTGATAACTTCTGGCAGTCGGGTTCCATGTTGGGCGCGGTAGATGCTGAAACAGGGCAGGTAAGCCACGCTATTTCTGGTGCTGGTCTAAGCCGTGAAGTGCTTGAGCAGCATCCTGTGTCTGGCAAAAGTTTTGCTGGGTTCCAAGTTCCACATTGGGATCAAGTGAAAGAAGTTGCGCGCCAAGGGCATAGTATGTTCCCAGAATTTGGCGTCTTTGGTTGGGACATCGCAATCACGGATGAGGGTCCGGTTATCATCGAATGTAACGCAAACCCGTTCCACACGCTTTATCAATTGGCGCATGATCGCGGCATCAATAACGCGGACTTTGCGCCTATCTTTGACAAGGTCGAAGCGCGCACTCAGAAAATTTTGGAAGAGCGCACCGCGCATTTCAAAAAGCTGCGCAAAGAGCAGCAAGTCTAAATCGACGGAAATTCCAAGTTTGACAGGTCCTTTCCCAATCAGTGATTGGGGCAGGGCGATGCAATAGAGATTGAACGCGCGCGCGATTCTCATTACTCACGCGCGCATGGATCATTTTCTTTACCGCGATGGCGCGCTTTACGCCGAAGACGTCCCTGTGAGCGAGATTGCCGCAAGCGTTGGCACACCCTTTTACGTCTATTCAACCGCGACGCTCGAGCGGCATTTCAAGCTGTTTGACGAAGCTCTTGAAGGTATGGACCATCTCGTATGCTACGCGATGAAGGCGGCGTCTAACCAAGCGATCCTGAAAACGCTCGCAGCGCTTGGCGCTGGTATGGACGTTGTGTCCGCAGGTGA
>NZ_JBDWVM010000270.1:0-5579 GCF_039984035.1 Planktotalea sp.
GTTCGCTGTGCTGAAAGCCGGATTTGCCGCCTTTGTGCGCGAATTGGCTGTCTGGAACCGTCAGCGTCGCTTCTGTCATTACGTCGTTGAGACGGGCGTCAAACGCGCTGCGTAGCAGTCTCAAATCAGGCGAAATGCCTGCGTTTTGCATAGCGTTATCGACAGTATCCGCAACGAACAATTCACCCACATAAGGCCAAAGCAGATCAAGCGCGGTCTGCATGCGTTTATGGCTTTCTTCAGTGCCGTCACCAAGACCGATCACCGTATCGCCAGAACGCTCGACGTGGTATTTCACTTCTTTAACGGCTTTCGCAGCAATTTCCGCAACGCGCGGTTCGCTGGAGTGTGCAAGGTGCGTGAGCATTTCCAAATGCCAAGCATCGAAAAGAAATTGGCGCATGATGGTTTGACCGAAATCACCATTGGGTTGCTCCACGAGCAAAGTATTCCGAAAATCCCAAACATCGCGCAGCATGGCGAGATCATCGGCGCTGCGCCCGCTGCCCTCTACCTCAGCAGCGAGGCCGAGCCACATTTGCGTTTGCCCGATCAAATCGAGCGCGGTGTTGGCCAGCGCGATATCTTCTTCGAGTACAGGTGCCTTGCCGCACCATTCGGACAAACGATGGCCGAGGATCAGAGTGTTATCGCCCATGCGGCAAAGGAATTCGAAATAGGGATCAGGCGTCGTCATTACATTGCGCCTACATCGTCGGGGATGTCGTAAAAGGTCGGGTGACGATAAACCTTGCTTTCGGACGGCTCGTACATTGGTCCCTTTTCGCTCGGGGAGGAGGCCGCGATGTGGCGCGCCTCAACCACCCAAATGCTGACGCCTTCGTTGCGGCGCGTATACACATCGCGCGCGTTCTTGATTGCGCTTTCCTCATCTGCGGCATGAAGCGAGCCAACATGGCGATGGCTCATCCCGTGTTGTCCGCGGATGAAAATCTCCCAGAGGGGCCATTCATTGCTCATGTGCTTACTCCGCTGCAAATTCGCATTGGCGAAACGCGGACATGTCCACGGCGTCCCAACCAAAGGCGTGATCATTCGAGCCGTGTTCCTGCAAATGCGCGAGACGCTCCATAGCTTCATCCAAGGTCGGGATGTGACCGTCCTCCACCCACCACATCACAAAATGGTGGCGCGTCATGTGTTCAAACCACGCAGGGCGCTTTTCGTAAAACCGCGCATAGATCGTGTTGAAGACATAATTGCCAAGGCTCTCGACATCGCGCCAAACAGACATGTTTGCGATCATGTGTTCCTCGCCCGGGACATCGAGATCGGTGGCATTGCCACTGTCGCTCTTCATACGCCAGATGTAACCGTCGCTGCGTTCTGCGACCGCGTTGATCTTATCAAGGTTGTCCATGAAACCGACCATACGCGGATCATCGAGCGGATACAGGGCATAGCCCACGTTGAGTTCTGCGAGTTGCATTATTCTGCCGCCATTTTTGCTGCTTGTTTCTTTTTCGCATGCGCCATGAGACCGTCGCGCACCCAGGCGCCGTCGTCCCATGCCTTGTTGCGCGCCCTGAGGCGATCCACGTTGCAGGGGCCGTTGCCCTTGAGCACGTCAAAGAATTCACCCCAGTCAGGTCCGGTGAAATCGTAGCCGCCCTTTTCATCGTTCCATTTAAGATCAGGGTCGGGGATAGTCAGGCCGAGATATTCTGCCTGCGGCACGGTTTGATCTACGAATTTCTGGCGCAGCTCATCATTGCCGTTCATTTTGATTTTCCATGCCATGTTCTGTTCGGAATGTACGCTTTCCGCGTCAGAAGGGCCGAACATCATCAAGGACGGAAACCACATACGATTAAGCGCGTCTTGCGCCATATGCTTCTGTGCCTTGGTGCCTTGGGCCATCTTCATCATGATGTCGTAGCCTTGGCGTTGATGAAAACTCTCTTCCTTACAAATGCGCACCATTGCGCGTGCGTAAGGGCCATAAGATGTGCGTTGCAGCGGCACTTGGTTCATGATCGCGGCACCATCGACAAGCCAACCAACCGCGCCCATATCGGCCCAAGTGAGCGTCGGGTAGTTGAAGATCGAGCTGTATTTCATGCGTCCGTCGAGCAGCATTTCCGTGAGTTCATCGCGGGACACATCGAGCGTTTCAGCCGCGCAATAGAGATAGAGACCATGCCCTGCCTCATCTTGCACCTTAGCCAAGAGGATCGCTTTGCGTTCGAGGGTAGGGGCGCGGGTGATCCAATTGCCTTCGGGTAGTTGGCCGACAATTTCAGAATGCGCATGCTGACCGATCTGCCTGATGAGCGTCTTGCGGTAGCCCTGTGGCATCCAATCCTTGGGTTCGATCTTTTCGCCCGCATCAATGCGCGCTTGGAAGGCGGCGAGCAGTTCGGGATCATCTGAATTTTTCTCGGATTTGATCATCTGCGCATACATAGTTCAGACCCTTTCAATGATGATTGCGGTGCCTTGACCAACCCCAACACACATTGTGCAGAGCGCGTATTGCCCGCCTGTGCGTTTGAGCTGATGGGCTGCGGTGAGCACCAAACGTGCGCCGGACATGCCAAGAGGATGCCCTAGTGCAATTGCTCCGCCTTGCGGGTTCACGCGTGGATCGTCATCCGGCACGCTAAGTTCGCGCAGCGTGGCCAGCCCTTGAGAGGCGAAGGCCTCATTAAGTTCAATGATATCCATTTGATCGATGCTGAGGCCAGCGCGTTTGAGCGCCTTTTCTGACGCGGGCACTGGGCCGATGCCCATCACGCGCGGCGCAACTCCAGCGGAAGACATGCCGACAATACGGGCGATTGGGGTGAGAGAATGTTTATAAAGCGCCTTATCAGAGCCTATTAGCAAAGCGGCCGCGCCGTCATTGACACCACTTGCGTTGCCTGCGGTCACTGTCAAGTCTGGACCATTGATGCCCGACAGTTTTGCGAGTTTGGCAAGATCGGTGCCTGGGCGGGGGTGTTCATCCGTGTCAAAGATGATGTCATCCCCTTTGCGCTGGGGGATGTGCACGGGTATGATTTCATCGGCGAAGTGACCTGCGGCGTGCGCCTTGGCCCATGCGACCTGACTGCGCGCAGCGAATGCGTCCTGATCCTCGCGCGTGATATTGTAGTCTGCGGCAACGTTGTCTGCGGTTTCGGGCATTGAATCGACGCCATATGCGTCCTTCATTTTGCGGTTGATAAATCGCCAGCCGATGGTCGTGTCATAGACAGTATTCGCGCGGCTGAATGCGCTGGTTGCTTTTGGCATGACGAAGGGCGCACGGCTCATGCTCTCGACATCACCCGCGATGGTGAGGTCATAATCGCCTGCTTTGATACCGCGGGCGGCAAAGCCAACAGCATCCATACCAGAGGCGCACAATCGGTTGATCGTTGCGCCGGCAACATCTTTTGGCAGGCCCGCCAAGAGTGCAGCCATGCGCGCAACATTGCGATTGTCTTCTCCCGCTTGGTTTGCGGATCCCAAAATGACGTCGTCAACCTTGGACCAATCCACGCCTTTGTTGCGTTCCATAAGGGCGGAGATGGGCAAAGCGGCCAGATCATCGGTGCGAATTGAGGAAAGTGAACCGCCGTAACGCCCAATCGGCGTGCGGACTCCATCGCAGATATAGGCTTGCATGTGTGAACGTCTCCCTTCGTACCTCGCTTTATTGGTACCGAAGTCATTCCAAAAAGCAAGAATAAGTTACGAAAAACATGAAAAAATCGAACTATATGTAACGTTTCTGCTCGCACTAAGGCATAATCATGATTATGTTAAATTATGGCGCCACGCATCTCACCAAATCTCAATGTGCTGATCTGGCGTTCTACCGAGTCCATAGAGGTGATCGGGATAGTTATAGTGACTGTCCGGTTGTAAAATGAACAAAGCAAGTTCTTGCGTCGGATAAAAACCGACCCTGCGCTTACCTCAAACAGACAGCATCGCTTTCGCGACAGTTTCTATCTCTTCTATCAACACATCAATATCTTTCATCTGTGTGCGATGATTGGTGATATTCACACGAATTGCCGTTTTGCCATCAATTTTCGTCACGGATGGAACGGCGATGCCACGCAATTGCAGTTCAATCACAAGCCTATCGTTGAACGCGTCGATCTCTTCCGCAGACAGATCGGGCGCGGTAAACCGCAGGCAACAAACGCTGCTGGCGACGGGCGCGAGAAGCTCCAGGTCACTGTGTTCTGCGACGCGGCGACCGAGATAGGCCGCTTGGCGGCAGTTTTTGCTAATCATTTGGCCCAGCTTAAATGTGCCATGCTCGCTGAGTTGTTCCCAGATTTTGAGCGCGCGGAACCCGCGAGACAATTCTGGGCCATAATCCACAGGCCAGTGTCCACCAGCGGCAAGGCCTTCCTTTGCGCCGATGAGGTAATCGGGACGTTCTGAAAAGGCGTTCAAATGCGCGGCGCCGTCGCGGATCAACACAAACCCGGCGTCGTAGTTGACATGCAGCCATTTGTGGAAATCAAAGGCAATGGAATTGGCGCGTTCGATCCCTTGGAGGCGCGGTGCAATCTCTTCGCTCAAGATGCCAGCAGCGCCAAATGCACCGTCGATATGCAGCCAGAGATTTTCCACCTCTGCGACGTCGGCAAGCGCGTTGAGATCGTCAATCGCCCCGACATTTACTGTGCCCGCATTGCCAACAACCGTAAACGGAAGAAGACCTGCAGCTCTGTCCGCATCAATCGCAGCATTGAGCGCATCGAGATCCATTTCAAATTGATCGTTCACGGCTATTTTGCGTAGGGCGGCAGAGCCAAACCCAAGCATATCAAATGCGCGCGCTACGCAACTATGGGTTTGACTAGAGGCATATCCAACAAGACGCGCCTGCCCTATTCCGTCGCGGCGCACGTTATGATTTATCGCAGCGTCGCGCGCGGTTTTCATCGCAATGATAGTCGCCATAGAGGTGCCCGACACAATGAGACCGCTGGCAGCCTCTGGAAAGTCGAACATGTTGCGCACCCAAGCGATGACTTGTTTTTCAATGTAGATCGCACCGTGATCTCGGCCGCCCAAATTGGCATTCATCGCGGCCGCGGCAATATCAGCAACCATATTTCCCGGACTACCGGCGCCATGCACCCAGCCAAAGAAACGGGGATGGGTGTTTCCTACATTATAAGGAAGCAATTCAGAGACTTGCGTCTGAATGGTCTCAAGAGATTTCCCAGCGTTTGGCAACGGCTGGTCTTGTTCGGCCTTTTTTTCCTCTGGAAAAGGGGTCCAAACGCGCCCGTCTTGAGCGTTGCGCATTTTGGAAATGGCGTCATCCAGCATTTGATGTACTGTCGCGGAATAACTGTCCCAATCATCTGGATCGAGTGTCACGGCATCCCATAGGTCTTTTGGATTCTTGGCCATGTAGAACACTCCAGAAAATAATTTGGTTTGAATGCTGCATGAATTACATAACGCTGCAGGACAAACAATGGCGCAACCCTGCGGTGTTTTGGCATTTGATCCTTCTGCACAGCGAACCTTGTATCTTCCTGTGCATCGGACATAGGCTCCCTCAACGAATGTAGGAGACACAAGTCCATGAACCTGAG
>NZ_JBDWVM010000271.1:0-2285 GCF_039984035.1 Planktotalea sp.
CCGCCGCCGACATAGTTCATAAAGGCCTCAGCATCGCGTCCTTCGACCCGAATTTTGCCGAAGGAAGACATATCATACATGCCCACATTTTCGCGCACCGCCATATGTTCATCGCGCACGTTGTCAAAGAAGTTTTGGCGCTGCCAGCTGTATTCATACTCAGGTTTTTGACCATCACGCGCGTACCAATTCGCCCGCTCCCAACCCGCCAGTTCGCCCATAGCAGCGCCTTTTTCCAAAAGCTGTGCATGGAATGGCGTACGACGCACACCGCGTGCAGTCATTTTCTGCAAATAGGGAAAGTGATCGGCATAAAGCAAGCCAAGCGTTTCTTTGGAGCGCTCGAACAAGTAGGTCTTGTTACCTTGGAACGGCTGCATGCGATTGATGTCCACATCGCCTAAATCAAAAGGCTTGTCGCCCGCATCCATCCATTGCGCCAGCGCAGACCCAGCACCACCTGCGGATTGAATACCAATAGAATTGAAACCAGCAGCGACCCAGAAATTATCGAGCTCCGGCGCGAGGCCGAGATGATAGGCATCATCAGGCGTGAAGCTTTCAGGTCCGTTGAAAAAGGTATGGATCCCAGCCTCGGCAAGCATTGGCATCCGTTCGACCGCGTTTTCTAGGATCGGTTCAAAGTGATCGAAATCTTCTGGCAGTTGATCGAACTCAAAGTCTTTCGGAATGTCCAAAGTCCACGGTTTAGACACTGGTTCAAACGCTCCCAGCAGCATTTTGCCTGCGTCCTCCTTGTAGTAGGCGCACTCATCAGGAACGCGCAGCACAGGCATTTGCGTCAGGCCCGGAATCGCCTCCGTCACGATGTAGAAATGCTCACACGAATGCAGCGGAACGTTCACGCCTGCCATGCGTCCGATGCTATGGCCCCACATGCCACCACAGTTCACGACATGCTCTGCTTCGATCGAACCTGTTTCACCGTTCTTATCTTTCCACGTCACGCCAGTGACACGGCGGCCTTCTTTCTGGATGTCGGTGACAAGGTAACCCTCTTTCACCAACGCCCCGTTCTGACGCGCGCCTTTGGCAAGCGCATGGGCGATGTTGGCAGGATCGCCTTGCCCATCGAGTGGCAGAAAAACCCCGCCAGTCACACCATCGATATTCAGATGCTCGTAGCGCTTTTTCACTTCTTCTGGCGAAATAGATTCTGCTTCCACACCAAAGGAACGCGCCATCGCCGCTTGACGATTGATCTCTTCAAGGCGCTCGTCGGTCAGGGCAACGGTGATCGAACCGCAGCGTTTAAAGCCCGTTTCGACGCCCGTTTCAGCCGCTAGATTACCGTAAAGCTCTTGCGAATATTTCGCGAGCTTCGTCATGTTCTTCGTCGCACGTAGCTGCGCGATCAAACCTGCGGCATGCCACGTCGTGCCAGACGTAAGTTGCTTACGCTCCAAAAGGACCACATCTTTCCAGCCAAGCTTGGCAAGATGATAAGCAACGGAGCAGCCAATGACGCCGCCCCCAATAATGACAACGCGGGCTTTTTTAGGAAGTGACATCAGGCGAATCCCTCTTAAACAATTGTGTGTCCCGCCGCGCGCAAGCGGCGAGCAATTTCAGCGATATGTGCGGGACTCACTTCGCAGCAGCCCCCAACCAGTGTTGCCCCGTGATCCACCCATGCCATGACGTGATCAGCATAAAGTGCTGGGGTGAAATCTTCGCGCAAGGTAAGCGCATCGACAGTTGGGCGATCTTCTAAAAAACCGTCGGAAATCTTGGTGAATCCATTAGCATAAGCGCCATATGGCAAATCGACCTTTGCCAATTCAACCAGTCCCGACAAAATCACCTCAGGCGCGGAGCAATTAACTAAAAGAGCGGCTGCGCCCATGTCTTTCGCGATCTTTGCAGCGTCCAAAAGAGACTCGCCAGAACGCAATTTGCTACCATCTTCGTCACTGACTGAGAACGCGCACCAGATGGGCGCTTCTGCTGCCTCAGCACCTTTCATAATGCAGCGGGTGTGCTCTAGCGAGACAACTGTTTCGCAGATCACCAAGTCAGTCTTGCCTTTGAATCCCTCCGCAACTTCCGCATAGAGCGGCACAGCAATTTCTGCTTTTGGGTGGATATCAGGCCGATAGCTCGCGCCGAGCGGTCCAAGCGCACCAGCGATACGACCAGATCCAAATGCCGCACGCGCGTTCTGCGCTTCTTTCAGGGCCATCGCTTGCAAGGTTTCAAATTGACCTTCGATCCCGACAGGCGCCAATCGATCCCGCTGAATCGCATAGCTGTTTAGCGTGGCA
>NZ_JBDWVM010000272.1:0-23096 GCF_039984035.1 Planktotalea sp.
CCCGCCAGCATAGACAGTCGCGCGGCCATTGCCCTCCATTGCGACAGTCGTGCTCGCCACGCGATCAAGGAAATCACGGTCGTGCGAAACGAGCAGCACAGTGCCTTGGTATTCGCCCAGCAAATCCTGCAAGAGATCAAGCGTTTCGACGTCCAGATCATTGGTCGGTTCATCAAGCACCAACAGGTTGCTTTCGCGCGCCATGATCTTTGCCAGCAAAAGCCGCGCCTTTTCCCCGCCAGAGAGCGAGCGCACAGGCGCGCGGGCTTGGGCATCGTCAAATAGGAATTCTTTCAGGTAGCCAACAACATGCTTTGGCATGCCGCGCACCATGATTTGATCCGCCTTGCCAGAGACACGCATATCAGGATCACCCGTCAGGCTGTCCCAGAGCGTCATATCAGGATCAAGCTGCGCGCGCGCCTGATCGAAGATCGCTGCCTCTAACTTGCTTCCGAGCTTCACAGTCCCTGTATCGCTCGGCTCCTGATCCATCAGCATCTTGATCAAAGTCGTCTTACCAACGCCATTCGGCCCGACAAAGGCTATCCGGTCACCGCGCTGCACGGTGATCGAGAAATCTTTGACGATATCCTTACCATCAAAGGACTTGGACAGGTTCAGCGCCTCGATCACCTTCTTGCCGGACTGTTGCCCACCATCCAGCGCCATTGCAGCCGTGCCCTGACGGCGAATTTGCGAGGCGCGTTCCGCGCGCAAGTCTTGCAAGGCACGCACGCGGCCCTGATTACGTTTGCGGCGCGCTGAAATGCCCTCAACCGCCCAACGCGCCTCTGACTTGATCTTGCGATCAAGCTTGTGGCGCTGCACGTCTTCTTCTTCCCACGTCGTGTCACGCCATGCCTCAAAGTGCTCAAAGCCCTTTTCCTGACGGCGGACCTGGCCGCGATCCACCCAAAGGGTTGCGCGTGTCAAAGCATTCAGGAAAGCACGGTCGTGCGAAATCAACACAAACGCGGTGCGCGTGGTGCGAAGTTCTTCTTCAAGCCAGCGAATGGCTTCAATATCAAGGTGGTTGGTCGGCTCGTCCAGCAACATCAAACCAGGGGCTTCGGCCATGAGTTTAGCGAGCGCGGCGCGGCGACGTTCCCCGCCAGAGGCAGTTTCAACCGCGCGCGCGGGATCAAATTTCAGCCCTTCGCCAGCGCGTTCAACCTTGTAAGCCTCAGAGGGCTCTAGCGCGCTCAACGCGAAATCGCCGAGCGTAGCAAAGCCTTTCATTTCAGGCTCTTGCTCCATATAGCCCACGCTGACGCCCGGCCCTGCAACGATCGATCCGCGATCAGGCTCGACCAAGCCGGCCATGACCTTCATCAACGTGGATTTGCCCGATCCGTTGCGCCCAACCAATGCCACACGGTCATTGGGTTGAACGACCAGATCGAGGCCATCAAAAACAGGATCTCCCCCAAAGGTGAGAGAAATATCGGAGAGCTGAAGAACGGGTGCGCGTGCCATACCTGCCAGCTACGCAAGGGCGCTGCAAAGGTCAACGCTAGATTGGGATGTGCCCCTCGCTTAACCCGCGACAGCGCGCAAAAGCCGCTTGCGCGCGCTCGGGATCGCGCGAATTTCGACACCTGTGAAGACATGTAGCGTGTTCATTCTGTCATCGACCACGGCATGATCACTGACCCATCCGCCCATCATCAGATAGGTCCGCAGCAAAGGGGGCG
Organism: Planktotalea sp.; assembly: GCF_039984035.1. GTDB lineage: Bacteria > Pseudomonadota > Alphaproteobacteria > Rhodobacterales > Rhodobacteraceae > Planktotalea. The sequence goes on from NZ_JBDWVM010000272.1 coordinate 1,698, forward strand.
TTTTACGCAGGGCTGCTTTGATATCTGGCGTGCGGCTCAACTCTTTGGCAAAGCGAAACACTTTGGGCGCTTTGATGCGCGGTAGCCAATGGCGCGGCCCGAGATGGCGTTCTTTCAACATCGCGAAACTGTCGAGATAGGGGTCCGTATCGGTGCCTGCATAGGACGAGCAGCCGAACAACAGCCCTACATTGTGGGCATCCACATAGGCGGTCATTGCGCCCCATGCGCAGCGCAGGAGATCGGGATCATTGGCGTGATCAGGATGCGTGCAAAAGCGCCCCATCTCAACCATGACGCCCTCATAGGCCTCAAGTGCGGAGAGCTCATAGAATTGGGCAGAATAACTTTGCGCCACTGTTTTTCCATCCAGTTGCAGCATCCGAAAGCAACTGAGCACCTCACCGCTGTTGGTGTCTTCAACCAAAACATGTGTGCACAGCGGATCAATCGCATCAGCGTCAGAGCAGCCAAAAGCAATGGCGCGCAACTCTTGCGCTTTGGCGATATCCGCGTCTGCCCTGCTTTGGCGCACGCGAAACCGGCCCTTTTGCAAGAGCACTGTCATGATGGCATTGGTGGTCGCTCGCGGCTACGCCAACCGCCGCGACGGCGCGGCTTAGCATCAGCCTTGAGCGCTTCAGCAAGCACTCCGTCCATAGGATGCGCGCCTGTTGCGTGCCGCTCGATCAAGATTGTCAGCGCCTCTTTGGTGTCGCCCTCGAGGTTCAGCGCCCAATCCAAAAAGATGGTTCTGCATTCCGATGCTGTGATCCCATCAATATTGTAAGCCTCAGCCACCAAGCCCTTGGGATCAAATGCATCACCTTTCAATGCGCGCATTACGGCACCTCTTCATCATTGGGCAGTGCTGCGTCCAAGGCAGCGGCTGCATCTCGTTGAATGTCGGCAATACCTTCTCGCATCGCTTCCAGCGTGTCAAAGCCCGTCTCGCGCAGCAGGAATGATAGCCCGCCTTGTCCGATCACCTCTGGCATATCCGCGTCATCAATTGTGGTTTCGCTTAGGAGCTTGGTCGCCAATTGCATGGCCCAGAACAGCCTGTAACTCTTGATCAATGCTTGGCCTTCAGCGGCGTTGAGCCACTCTAATACGACGCAGGCCTCCAGACCTTTAAGGATATCGCGATCTTGTGACCCGCTGCCCAGCAAACCTGCTTGCGCCAAAAGCTCAATGTCCTGAAGCCGGCCTTTTCCGAGCTTGCCATCCCAAATCTGGGCAGCCTTTGCCGCTTGGATGCGCGCGCGCATCTTCGCGACCTCGCTCAGGACCATCGCGGTATCGCGCGGGCGGGCGACGATGTCACAGCGCAGCGCATCCACGTCCTTTGCTAAATCGTCTGTTCCAGCCACCACGCGCGCGCGGGTCAGGGCAAGATGCTCCCACAGCCAAGCTTGGTTTTTTTGGTAATCCTGAAAGCTCTGCCAAGAGGTCGCAACAGGCCCCTGCGTACCTGAAGGGCGAAGGCGCATGTCCACCTCATAGAGCCGCCCCTCTGCCATTGGGGCGGTCATCGCGGTGACCATGGCTTGGGTCAGGCGGGCATAGTATTGGCGCACAGGCAATGCGCGTTTGCCGCTCGACATTTCAACGCCATCGGCATCATAGATCATGATCAAATCAAGATCAGAGGTCGCATTCAACCGCCCTGCCCCGAGTGAGCCCATCCCGACGATCACCGCGCCGCGCCCGGGCATATCGCCGTATTTCGCCGCGAATTGCGCTACCACATGGGGCCACAACGCGCGCAGCGTCGCCTCAGCTAGATGCGCATAACGATTGCTGGCTTCATCGGCATCAACAAGGCCGCGCAGATGATGCACCCCGATGCTAAAGTGCCATTCTTTGGCCCAGCGACGCGTCGCATCAAGCTGGCGTTCATAATCGTCTTCCCGCGCGAGTAATGCGCCCAGCTCTGTCGTGAGCCCGGAAACGCCCGGCCATTGCGCAAAGAAGCTGCCCGCAATCACCGCGTCGAACACTTTGGCATTGCGCGATAAATACCGTGCAAGCGCGGGTGCGGTGCCAACAATATCGATCAAAAGATCGATCAGTTGCGGGTTGGCCTCAAACAAGGAAAACAGCTGAACGCCGGCGGGAAGCCCCGCGAGAAAGCCGTCAAAGGCAAGCAGCGCCTCGTCCGGTTTTGCCGCCTTGGAAAGACGGAGTAGGAAATCAGGCTTCAAACGTTCGAAAATTTCCACCGCGCGATCCGAGCGTAGCGCAGGATAGGTTTGCCAACGGGTCACAATCGGATCTTCGAACGTGTGCTCTGGCGGCGCTTCAAAGGTTTCGGGCGCAAAGAACCCTTCGGTCAACGCATGCACCGCTTCCAGGCGGTCCTTCAAGTCGGCCCGCAATTCCGCATCCTCGCGCCCCATGAAGGCGGCCAGACGGGCAAACCCTTCATCAGAATTTGGCAGGCTATGGGTTTGTTGATCCGCAATCATTTGCAATCGATGCTCAACTTCGCGGTGCGCTCTGTAGTGATCGGTCAATTGCTCGGCTGTTTCGCGCGGCACCCAATCTTTCGCGCTGAGCACGGCAAGGCCTTCAACCGTTCCGATCACTCGCAGATCTGGATCGCGCCCACCGGCAATAATTTGACGTGTTTGGGTGTAAAACTCGATCTCGCGAATGCCGCCGCGTCCGAGTTTCATATTGTGATCATGCAGTTTGAACGGACCGCCTAGCCCCTTGTGCTCGCGATATTGCAACCGCATGGCATGGGCATCTTGAATTGCCGCAAAATCGAGGTGCTTGCGCCAAACAAAGGGACTTAGACTTTGCAAGAACCGCGCACCTGCGTCTTTGTCCCCTGCGCAGGGACGCGCCTTGATATAGGCCGCGCGCTCCCATGTGCGCCCAAGGCTTTCATAGTACCGCTCAGCCGCTTCCATCGCCATGCAAACGGGCGTCACACTCGGATCAGGTCGCAAGCGCAGATCTGTGCGAAATACATAGCCCTCGCTTGTAATGTCATTCAGCATGGCTGCCATCTTGCGCGTCGCCCGAACAAAGGAAGCGCGCGCATCGAAAAAATCGTCCCGATCAAATCGGGTTTCGTCGAACAGACAAATCAAGTCGATATCAGAGGAATAATTCAGCTCATGCGCGCCCATTTTCCCCATCGCAAGAACGCACATTCCGCCTGCGTCTTCGATGTTTTCTTCGCTCATGCCCGGCAATTTGCCTCGGGCGATCTCCGCCCCGATGGTTGCCTTTAGCGCTAGACTTACTGCGACATCGGCAAAGTCTGTCAGAACGCCCGTTACCTGTTCCAAGTTCCAAACACCGCCCAAATCGGCCAAACCTGTGATCAACGCGATCCGTCGCTTGGCCTCTCTCAAGGCCACGGGGAGCGTTTTAAGATCATGCTGCGCTAGATTGTCAAAGACTGCGTTCACAGCGGTTTCAGGCGCATCTAAAGCACCCTCTAGCCAATCTGCCTCGCGTTCAATCAAACCCTTTAAATACGGGCTACATCCTGCGGTCCCGACCAGCAATTCGCACACGGCAGGCGTTATGCCCACAACACGCTGCGCAGTTTCTGCGCCGAGCGTTGGATCAAATGGGAAAGGCGTGCGGGTTAAACGGGCTTCAAAAGTCATAGGCTAAGTGTTCATTTGCGCAGCGCAGCGTCAATGCCCAAGCGCACAAGAGCCTCGTTAGTCAGCACTTTCTATGTGCTAACACTCAAAACAGATAGGCGCTGCACGCAGCTTAATCTGCGCGCGGGTCTCTTTTCAGCTGCCAAGCAATTAAAGCCAGCGCGCCAAAAACGCCTAACGTCTGGAACGCTGCGCTGAACGAGATGATCATGGCCGCGCAGAGCAATCGCAAAATGATCTCCCACGCCGCCAATTTACGAAAGTCGAACCCGGCCAAGGCGCTTGCCAATAAATACAGCGCAAACGTAATGCGGCACATCACAAGGGCCAATGCGGGCCAGTGTGTCGTGCCATCATATCCAGACAGGTAAACCTGTTCTCCTTTGCCGCTTTGCACAGGGTCTATGACTGCCGCTTCGATCAATAGGATTTCAGGATAGAGCGCAAAGATGAAGGGGATCACAAACATCACGACACCAGATTTCACTGCGGAGAAACCTGTGGCCATCGGGTTTGCACCCGTGATGGATGCGGCGGCAAAGGCCGCAAGGGCGATTGGCGGCGTGATGGCGCTGGCGACCGCAAAGTAAAAGATGAACATATGCGCTGTGAAATTCGCGATACCAAGGCCGGCCAGTACAGGCCCCATGAGCAAGGCGACATTGATATAGGCGGGAACTGCGGGCATCCCCATGCCCAGTAAGATTGCGATGAACATCGTGACACCGAGCGCGATCAATTGGAAACCAACAGAGCCCTCTTCGCCCAAGTTTAAAGTCTTCAACCACCCTAGAACATCCAGCGAGATAAAGTTCGGCAGGCCCGTGAATTGAAGGCAAAAATCAATCACGGAAACGGCTAAGAACATCAGGTAAAGCGTCGATACCAAAACGCCCGCATCCGAGAGCGCCTCAACAATCTTAACCGGTTTGCTGCGCACCTTGGGATCAAGAAACAATAACGCGATCAGGAACATAACCGCCCACCAACCCGCGCTTCCTGCATCGCCAGCCGCGTTTTGGACCGCGCGTTGAAACCACGACAGGCTTTGCACCGAGCAATGTCCGTCGACAAAGCTCCGCTCCGCGCCAAAGACGCCGCCCAGCAGGCCACACCCTACCATTTCCTTTGTGGTGAGCAGCAGAATAAGAATCAACAGAATAGGCCCGAAGATCATGGCCAAATTCAAAATGTCCTGTCGTGACATATGCATGTCTTCGGTCAGTTTGCCGATGGCATGGATCTTCTGTTTACGGGTTTGAAAGATGACCGACAGGAACAGACAGAAAAAATAGGCAGCTGCGGGAATGGCGGCCGCGATGATGACTTGCGAATAGGGAACGACGGTGAGCGAGGCCAAGACAAAAGCCGCAACGCCCATGACGGGTGGCATGATCGAACCTCCCGATGATGCCGCTGCTTCGACCCCGCCTGCGAACACTTTGGAATAGCCACGTTTCACCATCATCGGAATGGTCAAAACGCCGGTGGAGAGAACATTGACGATAGGTCCCCCCGAAATCGTCCCGAACATGGCTGAGGACACAATCGCCGCATGTGCCGGACCACCGCGCAGTTTACGGGTCCAGCGGAATGCCAGTTTAATCAGCGATTGCCCCCCTGCGGAGGCACCAAAGAGAGAACCCAACACAAGATAGGGAAAGATCGTGTTCAGCATGATATTCATGAACCGCCCCAAGAGGCCGGAGGCATTGTTAACCAAGATATCATGCACGCGCGGCCGCCCATCCGAGAGCAAACGTGGCTCCCCTGCGAGTTTGGTCATGAGGTATTTGTTGATGTCTTCTGGCCCATGGAAATACCACACAAGCACAGTCGCAATGGTGTAGAGCGCAACAGCAAGAGCAACCAGCACCAGCGCCAATCCCCAAACGCGCACGTTGTAAGCAAGAAAGATCAACACTGTGAGGCCGACGATTAGAACCAACCAGCCCCCTGTGTTCGCCACGCAGCTCGGGTCTTCAACCGTGCTCGGCGCGGGCAGCCCCATCGTTTCTGCAATTTCGGTTTCAATTCTTAACGCTTCAGCGGTCAAACGCGCGCGCTCACCTGTGAATTGGTCAATCAGGCAGATAGATTCAATTTCGACGATATAGGTGATTGAGACCGTGCACGCCGCCGCGACCATCGCGAGGTCTAATAGCAATCCAAGCCTGCGTTTGCCTGCCGGACTGTCGTGCATTGCCTGCCATGCGGAGTGTTTCAGCACCACGCAGAGCATCATCAACGCGAAAGCGAGCGGATAGAACCACTCGGTCGGGAACCTTCGGATTTTGAGCCAATCAAGGCCAGTTGCAGCGCGCAACCCCTCGTCTAGGCCTGGAACCCCCGGAATTGCGTTCATTAGGCCAGCGGAGACAACAACGAGTGAAAGCCAGAACAACGCCCCTCTTGGCGCAGGCGTTGGAGGGGTGTCAGGTCTTGGTGACTGGTTCATTCTGAAGCTCGCTGACAAAGGTGCTAAAAAGCGACTTTGAGAGCGGCATAGTCTGCCGCTCTCATGTAATTATCCGTTTACGGCAAGGCGCATTCAGGCAAAGTATACCCTGCCTCTTGCCACGCACGCACGGCGCCGGGGTGATATTTGATCGGGTTTGGACCACACATGCCGGTGATTGCAGGATCCGTTTCACCCAACCAGCCTTTGGCCATGCTTGGTGTGCGCTGCTTGATCATATCCAACCCATCGAGGAATGTTTTCGTGAGCTGGTAGGCCAGTTCTTCATCCATTGATGTGTTCACAACATCGCCGCCAATATCCGCGTATCCACGAAAGTTTCCATCTTCAGACACAACACGGATGTTTGGCCCGAACAAATCCTCTTCGATTGGCTGAACCACGGCAGCGCTGCCCGGAGCGCGGCCAAATTTGGTGCCCGCTTCCCCTTCAAAGACATCTTTTGGGAACGAATAAACGACCATCCCGCCTGATGATGCCGCTTGTGAGTGGCGCGCATCTGGGAAGTTCATGGGCAGAATATGCGCGTTCGCAGAGCCTTCCGTGATGGTGGATACGGATTGTCCCCAGTTTACCTGAAGCCCTGTGTACCCTTTGCCGTCCTCCAAACCTGCCGCGAGACGTGCCATAGCACGCGCTTTGTTCAACGCAGCGCCGCGCGGCGGTCCGTTGTAAATCGTCGCGCCTTCAACCGCGTCCCAGCCAGAAAAATTGGCGCTTTCATAGGCCGAAAGGCCAAAGACAGAGAAGCGATAAGTATAAAGAACCGAGAGCTGCCCAGCCAATTCTGCGCCCGTCTCTGGACCGATGCTTGCGTAAGGTCCTGCACCGCGAGACAGCAAGAAGGGCAGCACAAATGGCGCTGCCGCGATGTCGGTTTTACCCTCCGCAACGTTCTGCACAGAGTTGGTTAGCGTCTGGCCTGCCGCGATTTGAATGTTTGCAAGACCTGTTTCGGCGGCCAGTTCAGCGACGCCAAATAGGGTTTGCGCTGCGATCTCGGTTGGCGGGGTCGTCTCGCCCGTTAAGTTTGCTTGCGCATGCGCGCCCGTCGCCATGCCGAGCGTTACGAGAACCCCCGCAATCGAAGTGAATTTAGACATGATGTTCCTCCCAAAACTATCTGTTTACCCAATGGTGTGGGCAGGAAGCGTCCTGCCCTCTTTCTCAAGCTCTTCTTTATTGCGGAATCCGATCAGGATGCCGGGTGGTTCTTTGTTGGCGGCCATTGTGTTCACCGCCTCGGCCGTACGTGTAATTCGGTTGTGATGGCGACGGGTCCACTCAAAATGTAGCCCTTGAAGACGTTCGATTTCGCCTGCGTAGTCCGGGTTGCCGCCAAGATCGCACAGCTCCTCTGGGTCGGTCTCTAGATCAAAAAGCATGGGGCGCATCTTTTCGACGTAGGTATATTTCCAACGCCCATCAAAAATCATCGTGAGCCGTGCATCTGATTGATCCACCCCAACATCCTGTCGCGCATCGCGCGTTGAGTAGTCATATTCGGACACAGCAAAACTGCGCCACTCCGTCAGTTCACCATGTAGCAGCGGAGTAAGCGATCTGCCTTCGAGGATATGTGGTTTCGCCTCTCCGCCCATGAAGTCAAGGAAGGTTGGCGCAAGATCGATTGCTTCAATCAACGCGTCCGAACTGGTGCCGCGGGTCGCATCAGCCTCTTGGCCGGGATCATAGACCAGCAATGGAATGCGCGCGGAGCAATCGTAGAACAGGTCTTTCTCACCAAGCCAGTGATCGCCCATGTTGTCCCCATGATCGGAGCAGAAGACAATCATCGTATCGTCCATGCGACCGCTTTCGCGCAGATAAGCAAACAAGCGGCCCATCTGATCATCCAGTTCCTTGATCAACCCCATATAGCAAGGCGCGACCAGATTGCGGACATCATCGCGCGACATGGTCTGGCACACGCGCATATCCATCCATGCGCGCATCAAGGGATGTTCGGTGTTTCGCTCCGCATCGGTGCGGCTCACAGCGGGAATGTCTTGCGCAGAATACATGTCATTGTAGGGCGCTGGGGCCAAAAACGGCCAATGTGGTTTGATATAGCTCAGATGACATAGCCAAGGCTGATCGCCCTGCTCTTCTATGTATTCAATGCCGCGCGTCGTCAGCCATGCGGTTTCTGAATGTTCTTTTGGAACGCGCGCCGCCAATCGCGCATTGTCCAACAGCCAGCCAGAGCGTTTTTCGCCATCAGGACCAATGGCCGTGTTGGCCCATTCTTCCCACGGGTTGTCTCCATCCATGCCATGATCGCGCAGATATTGGTCATAATCTTCGCCCTGGCGCCCGGGGTAGTCGGAATTGTTAGTGCCATCGTCGCGCACTCTGACGTCAAAGCCGCATTCTGCCACCAAAGCCCCAATCGTGCTTTCTGGCGTGATCCCAAGGCGCTTCATGCCCTCGCGATCAGGGGTCATATGTGTCTTGCCAACAAGCGAACACTTCGCGCCGATTTCGCGCAGATGATCGCCCAATGTCGGCTCCCCCACCCGCAATGGAAACCCATTCCAAGTAGATCCATGCGAGCGCACATAGCGCCCTGTATAAAAGCTCATCCGGCTGGGACCGCAGATCGGTGATTGCACATAGGCCTTGTTGAAGCGCACGCCTTTTGAGGCCAACCAATCCAAATTCGGGGTATGGATGTGGGTCGCGCCATAACAGCTGAGGTAATCCCATCGAAGCTGATCGGCCATAATGAACAGAACGTTCTTTTGTTTCTTACCCATGTAAGATCACCAAACGAGACTGCTGCGCCCCAAACTTGGGTTCCAGAACCAGCCAAGGTTCGTCGTTCGCTTTCAACATCGTGTTCAACCCAGACCCTTTGTGTGTTCGATACTTGGTCGGATCAGTGTTGACGGAACTAACATGCCAGTCCAATAGTATCTGGATACGTTAACTTGCGATTTTGATATGAACATTGATCCAAGACATCTGGAGCAGCTTGCTGCAATCGTCGAGTGTGGCACCTTTAACGAGGCCGCCAAACGGTTGGGAACGTCGCAATCTGCATTAAGTCGAATGGTTGCTAACTTTGAAGCACGGCTTGGCACACCGCTCTTTGAGCGAAGCAGCCGACCCTTATTACCGACCGAAGTCGGTAAAAAACTCGCCAATCATGGACGCACGATTACTTCCACACGCCGACGCGCGTTTGAGGAAGCGCAAATCGTTCTCGACGGCATGAGCGGAGAGCTCAAAATCGGCGCACCGCCGTTTTTGTGTGAACGATTGGTCGGAGATGCCATCGCCGGGTTCTTGCAACAACGCTCGGACATCGAAATCAAACTGGTGTCGGAATATTTCCCACAACTTGAGCGCAAGGTCGTTCTAAACCAGCTCGACGTTGTCATCTGTCCCTTGCGTTTATTGACCGTTTCAAGGGAAGACCTGGCCATCGAACCCCTGTTCAAGGATCAACATATCGTCGTCGGGCGCGCGGATCACAAACTGATCAAGGCGGGCAAAGTGACTGCACAAGACTTGGAGAACGCAACTTGGATCAGTCATTCTGAAAACAGCATGTTGCAAGCGGACATGGCCAGCGCCCTGTCCTCCTTCGGGGTCCGCAATCTGAAATACGCCTTTCAAAGCGAGTCTGCGGGATCCATCTTAGAAATGCTCCGCAACACAGACTTTCTGACAGTCCTACCCAGCTACGCGCTCCGCCGAAGTGAGGATACCGATAGTTTGGCCCAACTGCCTGTCCAATTCACATCATCGGCAATGTCAGTTGGCATGGTTACGCCAACCAACCGCCTCGAAAGCCCGCTGCTGACTGCTTTTGCGACCCACATGCGCGATTATGTTGCCGAAGAGCTGCCAGCCCTTCATCAACTTGCGACGACCGCTGTTTAGAACCCCACATGCGCAATACTCGTTTTGTTATTCTGGCGCAGTTTTGTGTATTGGGCGAATTCAACCAAAGCTGTTTCCTTTTCCCAATCCGCAAGAGCAGTTTGGTAACTTGGACGCTTTGAGACCCTCTCAAACCAAGCCATCAAGCGCGGCGTGCGATGCCACGGCCAAGACATCAGATCAAATCGGTGAAAGTTGGGAAGCCACGCAATATCAGCAACCGTAAACGTATCGCCCGAAAAATACTGCCTGTCATCCCGCAGCAGAGTGTCAAGATACTCAAATCCCGCAGCAGTGCGTGCAACAGCCTCTTTGATCCGTTCCTCGGAAAACCCTTCGGCAAAATCACGATAAAACTGTTTGAGCCACTCGTTTTGGTGCGCCTCTTGAAAGCTCTTGGCGCTATCTTCGGGCTGTTTTGGCGCGGAACGAAACAGAAACTCAAACGTCAATAATTTGAGATCAAGCTGTGCCTCATCGGCGCGTTCCAAGACCTGACGATCAACATTTTGCATCAAAGACGGATGATCCCGTGCAAGGTGTTGGATGATATCTACGGATTCAATAAAAAGCGCGCCGTCTTCGATAAGAGCCGGAACCAAACCTTTCGGATGGATCTTTTGGTAGTCGGCACTAGCGTGCTCCCCTCGCATTAGATCGACAAGATGGCTTTCATAGGCTCGGTTGGTTTCCGCAAGCGTCAAGCGCACGCGTTGAGAGCAACTCGAAAATGGAGCGTGCCACAGATGCACACCTTGCAAGGTCTTGAGTTCGGCCAATTGCGGTTCAATTTGTGGCATTAGGCTTTGGTCCTGTTACGCGCAATTTAGCGGCTGTTTTTTGCTTAATATACATGTTCCCTCCAAAATTCCGACCAAGATGAATCCGCTCAGCGATCCTGCATCTATTGGACAGATTTCTAGAATGAGACGTTAAATAGCAGAAATGTTAATTAGTGATCCCAATTATACACTTTTGGTATCAATAAAGCCGAGAAGATAGGCATCATTGATTTTCCGGCATCGCCGTACGGTCGATAAGCGCTTGAATGCTGTTTGCAAACGACATGGTTAACTCTGTGAAGGCCTCTAACGCCCGAGGCATCGGGCCGTTTTTACATTGGATTTCAAGGGGTATTTTGTCCTCGCAATCTTCGATCATCAGCCCTCTGCATTCCACAAGTTTCAGACCAAGGATGCAACTTGGCGCGATTGATACGCCTAGCCCTGCGGAAACTTCCGTTAACACAGTTTGCATTGTACCGGGCTCGCTGGACACGTTTGGTTCAAACCCCGCGTTTTGGCAGGCTTTGATTACCAGATGGAACAACATCGGAGCCCCTCGCCGCGTGAAAAGAACGAAACGTTCATCTGCCAGTTCTGATAGCCGAATGGATTTGCGCAACGTTGACGAAAGAGGATGATCCAAAGGCACAAAAGCTATCAATCTATCCTGATAGACCGCTTTACTGTCGAAGCTGGCCCGATCCATTCTGGGAACGGGCCGCGAGAAACCGATATCGATCGTCCCCTTTTGAAACGCCTCTAATTGTTCCTGCGCCGTCAGCTCATGCAAACTGATCAAAACATCCGGATAAGTCTCTGAGAACTTCTGCACCAGCTTGGGCAAAAAGAGGTAACACGCAGGTCCCAAATACCCGATCCGCAAACGCCCAACCTGACCTGACGACGCCAGTTTGACCAACGTGCGGGCGCGCTCTTCATGTGCAACAATTTCCAAAGCTTCTTGCAAAAGCACCTCGCCCGCCGAGGTGATATTCACCTCGCGGGTGTTGCGCCAAAACAGGCAAGTGTTCAGTTCCGTCTCGAGGTCCGAAATATGTCGACTGATCGCCGGTTGTACCGTGTTCAGCTCACGCGCAGCGGCCGAAAAACTCTTCAAACGGGCCACAGCTATAAATGATTTCAATAACTTAATTTCCATGCCCATTGATACGTATTTTGCATCGCACTTATCAACAAAAAGAATTTTTCCTTTAGAAACCTATCCCTTAACGTGAATTTGCGGGGTAATTTTAAAACAAAAATCAAGTCTGAAACGACATTTTCTTTCATCACGGCGCAACCGAAGATTCGGTCAGGGCTGCGGTGAACGATGGAGATTACTCTATCAATTTGACTTAATCGTCACCGTGGGAGGTAAGAATGATTAAACTTAACAAGCTGGCCAGCGTAGGTGCGGCCGTGGCTCTATCCGTAGCTTTTGGCGCAGGTGCATCATCTGCGAAAGAGACCATAAACGTGACGGTTTTGTCGGGATATCCGGAGCGCACAGCTTGGGTTCGCGTGTTCAAAGAATTTTGGATGCCAGAAGTGAACAAGCGGCTGGCTGAAGACGGAAATTATGAGCTGAAATACCTTGAAGCCTTCGGAACTGTCGTCAAACCTCGCGGAGAATTTGAAGGTACGCAGAAAGGCATCGGCCAAATCGGCTTGGTTGTTTCAGCCTTCCACGCCGATCGTGTGCCCCTGTCCAGCGTGTCCTATGTCACGCCGTTTGTGAGCGTCGATCTGGCGTTGAACCCGAAGATTAATGATGACGTCACATTCTCGATCCCGGCAATGACCGAGGCGTGGAATGAGCATGGTCTGGAATTTCTTGGCCATATGGCAACGATCAAAACCTATGCGATGCTTTCAAAAGAACCCATTGAAACCCTCGAAAACTTTGACGGCCTCAAAGTGTCGGGCGCTGGTCTGAACCTACGTTGGTTGGAAGGTTTAGGAACAACTGGCGTGCCGAGCGCGCTCACCAAATTCTATCACGACGTGGATAGCGGCGTCACCGATGCAATGATCGCATGGGCCGATGCGGTTGGCGCCTTCAAACTCTGCGAAGCCGCGCCCTATTTTCTCTCTGCCGACATGGGCGCCGTCACCGCGCTCGCTGTGGTCGCGAACGAGAAATGGTTCAACAATCTGCCGAGCGAAGTGTAGGATGTCATGCGCGAAATCACCCCCCTTTATCGGGATGAGCTGGCCCGCCAATCCACGCTAGGCGATCAAAACGGGCGCACCGCGTGCATTGAGCAAGGCGGTACCATCACCGAACTTCCGGCTGAACAGCGACAGATTTGGGCAGAAACGATGCCGAACATCGCCAAAGAATGGGCACAGGCAGCGGACGCAAACGGATTGCCCGGAACTGAAGTTCTGACAACCTATATGACCAAAATGCGAGAGGCCAACCAACCCATCGCGCGTCATTGGGACCAAGAGTAAACTCTAGATCCTTGAGGGTTGCGTCATGAATAGCGAAAACAAGCGTCTAGGATGGTTGCCATCCATCCTTACCACCCTGTCCAAAGCCTTGGACAAGTTGGTCATCTCCCTGAACGCGATGGGCACACTTCTGATCATTTTAATGATGATTTTGATTTGCGCTGATGTCGTTGGGCGCAACCTTCTAAATTCGTCCCTGCCGGGCGTTGTCGAATTAACCGAGCTTGGCATTGTGTCGGTGGTTTTTCTACAAATCTCCGACGCGCTCAGAGAGGGTCGCATGATGCGCTCTGATGGCCTTCTGAAGATGTTGGTGCGCAGGCTTCCGCGAACGGGCTATTTGGTCAATGCCATTTTCGACGCTACCGGAGCCGGATTGTTCTTTTTCATATCCAAAGGTGGGTTCGGGCGTTTTGCAGAAGCATGGGACGGCGATTTCTACATCGGAAACCAAGGGGCCTTCACCGCTCCGATCTGGCCTATGGAGCTGGCGGTTGCCGTTGGCGCGGCAGTGATGACCGTTTTGTTTTGCACAACTGCCCTTCGGCATTTGAGCCATGTGGTTTGGGGCAAAAGCCCCCAAGACCTCCCTCACCTTTCAAGCAAATAAAGGCGCGTGTTTATCATGACCGGATTGGACGTCGGAGTTATCTCCATCATTGTCATTTTGTTCTTCGTTTTCGCGGGAATGCTTATTCCCGTGGTCCTCGCGCTTGTGTCTTTGTTTGGCGTTTGGATCATTACGAGCAACTTTCAAATCTCTGTCTTTTTGCTCACGCAGAAGTCGGTCGAAACCATCGCCAGTCAGGAATTCGCAGTCATCCCGCTGTTTGTGTTGATGGGGTTGCTCATTTCGGTCTCGGACATCGCCCGAGAGACGTTTCGCGTCGCGCATTTCGTTTTTCGCAAAATCAGCGGTGGCCTTGGCGTGGCAACGGTTGCGGCCAATGCCATCTTTGCTTCGATCACTGGCGTGAGCATCGCCTCTGCGGCCGTGTTCACCAAGGTGGCCGTGCCTGAGATGCTGAGGTTCGGGTATCACCCCCGCTTGGCCGTGGGGATCGTCGCCGGAAGCTCTGTTCTCGGCATGTTGATCCCCCCGAGCATCTTGTTGATTGTCTTTGCCTTTATCGCAGAGGTTTCAGTTGGCAGCTTGTTCTTGGCCGCGATTGTGCCCGGGTTGATGCTTGCCCTCTTTTACGCTGTCGCGATTTTGACCGTCGGGCATTTGCGCCCCGAATGGGTTGGTGCATCGCACGGCAGTATTGCAGGAGCTGATCCAGTTCACATCAGCATGGCGGAAGCTGCGAAACTTTTAGCGCCCATTGTGGGCCTCGTCGCTTTGGTGATTGGCGGCATTTATACTGGGCTGTTCACCCCTACCGAGTCTGGCGCAGTGGGCGCAGCTGGGGCCTTGCTACTGACCATTCTGAAACGTCGCCTGTCGTGGAAGACCTTTTGGCGCGTCTGCGTCGAAACAGGTCACATCACGGCTTCAATCAGTTTTATGATCATCGCCGCAAGCATGTATTCTTCTATGCTCGGATTATCAGGCGCACCTTCTGAGTTGAAAGATTGGGTTGTACAATCCGAGTTCAGTTTGCTCTGGTTGATCATCGCCTATGTGGCAATCGTGGTGGTGATGGGCACATTGCTCGACTCCATTTCCATCCTGCTGATCGTCGTGCCGATTTTCATCCCGCTCTTGGAACACTTCGGGGTGGATTTGGTCTGGTTCGGCATACTGTCCATTATTGTTGTTGAAATCGGCCTTTTGACGCCCCCCTTGGGCATCGCGGTCTTCGTCGTAAAAAGCTGCCTGCCGGATGAGAACATCAGCCTAAAAGACATCTTTCTGGGTGCTATGCCGTTTGGTTTGATCATGTTGGTGGTCACAGCGATCATCATTCTGTTTCCGCACATTTTGCTATGATGATGAAGGCCGTTTCATGCAGACCCCAAGCCGCGTTAGAGCGCGACTAGGGTGATTTTGGCGGGGCAAAGAGCAGTCCGCCAAAATCAACAATTCTTTCGTCTTTAGCTCAGTTGCCTCTGTCGCGCCATGACCGTGTGCAGCCCAATTAGAACAATCGCGAGCACGATACCGACCCACATCAACATCGCGGTTTTCCACAAGAGTAGCACAGCTGCGAGCAACCTCAGCGCTACTTCCCAACGGCGCAGCGGTGCGCGGTCGAAATAGGCCAAAGCAGAAGCCATCAAATAAAGCGCGAGCACGAGACGCAATCCCAAAAGGCTTAAGCCGCCCCAATCGACGCTTCCGGAGTACCCTTCGATCAACGCGCTACGGCCCGTTTTATCCGTGATCGTTACCGCTTCTTCGATCAAAAGAAGTTCGGGATACCACGCAAAGACAAAGGGGATCGTGAACATGACGATGCCAACGCGAACGGCGGCAAAAGCGGTGCGCATCGGTTCGGTTCTTGTGATCGAGGCCGCCGCAAACGCGGCAATCGCAACTGGCGGCGTGATCGCCGAGGCCACGGCGAAGTAAAAGACAAACATATGCGCTGTGAAGAAGCTAACACCGAGGTTCGCCAGCAGCGGCCCCAAAAGCAGCGCAACGTTCACATAGGCAGGCACCGTTGGCATGCCCATGCCGAGCAAGATCGCGCAGAACATGGCGCAGGTCAGCGCAAGCATCAGATAAACACCGCCAACGATCGGAATTTCAAACCCGAAGAGACGCAAAGTATTGGCTGTCTCCAGCCAAGACGTGACAGCGCGGGTCAGCTCCCCCGTAAGGCCGCTTTCATTCAAGAATGCCGAAATGATCGACACGGCGAAGAGCAGCAGGAACAAGCGCGAAATCAGGATGCCGCCATCTGCCAATGACACGACGACTTTCGAGGGTTTAGCCCGTGTTCCTGGGTCCAAGAACAGCAGCGGCAAAAGAACGACCACAGCCCACCAGCCTGCGGACGTCGCATCACCAGTCGAATTGACGATGGTCTGGGTCAAAAAGCTAGGCAGAATGAACGAAAGCCAACCCGCACTGACGGCGTCCTTATTGCCAAGCAGCAAGAACAGGATGGTCAGGATGGGCACAAAGATGATGACGAGGTTCAGCCAGTCTTGGCGAAACATCACCAGATCATCTGGAATGTCGCGCATGGCTTCGACCTTTTCGCGGCGGGCTTGGAACATGACCGCAAGGAAAATCGAGAAGAAGAAGAACATGGCAGGCAGGAATGCCGCTGTGATGACCTTTGTGTAAGGCACGGCAGTCAATGCGACTAAGACGAAGGCCGCGACGCCCATGACGGGCGGCATGATTTGGCCACCTGATGAGGCGGCGGCCTCAACCCCGCCCGCAAACTGAGGTGAAAATCCATTGCGCTTCATCATTGGGATCGTCAGGCGACCCGTTGAAAGCACGTTGGTCACCGGACCGCCCGTAATCGTGCCGAACATCGCGGACGAGACAATAGCCGCATGGGCCGGTCCACCGCGCAGGTTTCGCGTCAAACGGACCGCCAGTTTGATAAGTGAGGTGCCACCCGCTGATGAGCCAAAGAGCGCGCCAAGAACGACATAGGGGAAGACTTGGTTCACGACGATATCCATGAACCGTCCCATGAACCCGTCAGGTGTAATGAAAACGTTGGTCGCCTTCTGGATTGCCGCGGCCTGCACGTCACCGCCGTCAGCGCCCAGTTTGGTAAGAAGGAAGCTGTTGTCGCTGAGATCATAGACCCAGATCAGCGCGGTGCCGACCGTATAGATCACAACGACGCTGGCCACGGCGACCAGTGGAACGCCCCAAACCCTAACGTTGTATAGGAAAAACAAGGTAATGATTGTGAAGAGTAACGGGATGATCCATATCCCGAACCGTCCCTGACAGGCGGGAACTTCGGCGTCAAAGGAGATGCCGGGAATAACACCTGCAGAGCGCTCGGCAGCCTCTGCAATCAGACGCGCACGTTCGCCTGTGATTTGGTCAATCAAGCAGACTGAATCGATCTCAACCAAGAAGCCAAAGGATGCAAGGAATGCGGCTAAAATCAAACCAGCGTCTAAGAGCAGTCCAAGCCATGCCAAGCCGGGACGAGAGACCTTCCACGCCAGATAAACGCTGGAATCCAGCGCGACGATGACCATCATCAAAAGGAATACTGGTGGATAGAAGAACTCAGGTGGAAACCCCGAAACCCGAAGGAAGGGCTGGCCTGTTATGGCGCGGGCAAAGTCTTGAAGACCGGGAATTTCCGGCATCGTGTTGAGCATACCAACGACGACAAGGAGAAAGCCCAAAGCAATCGCCCAAGTCCGGCTAGCCCCGCGGGTCGCGACTGCATCTGACATGAAAAAGTCCTTAAAGCGCGGCAGGTAAAGCCCTGCCGCGCATATCAATTATGGTTATGGGCGCACGCAATCGGCAACGGTGTGGCCCGCTTCTTCATACGCGCGGATCGCACCAGCGTGCATCTTGACCTGTACTGCCCCGCAAACACCTTGGCTCGTACCTTCAATGTCACCAAAGCTTAGGCCGAGATAAGGACCTCGTGGTGAGCCAGTCAAAAAGCGATCTTCCGCTGCAAGATAGGCTTTGGTGATATTGTAGGCGAGATCGTCGTCCATTGTCGCTGGAACGATCTGACCAAAGGCCGTCGCAAAGCTATCAAACGTATCATCATCCGTCACAATAGTGATGTCATTGCCTGCATAAGCTGCACGGACCTCTTCCACTGGGACCGAGTAAGGTGCATGTCCGGGCGCTGACAGGATTTGCTGGCCAAGTTCGCTCGCCAGAATATCAGAAGGGACGTCATGAATCGTGATGCCACCCGCCGCCGCAATCGCGATTTCGCGACCAGATGGCAGACCTTCGGGGATCGTCCAAGCGTCTACACTGCCGCCTGTGATCGCAGATACCGTATCCGGCCACGGGTTTTGAACGCCTTCATATCCCTCGCCGTCTTTTACGCCAGACAGCAGTTGGATCATGGCACGACCAGACGTCAACGCTGCTCCACGTGGTGGACCATTCCAAATCCGCTTACCGGCAAGGTCACGGATATCTTCGATAGGGTTACTATTGTAGTAGCCGAACATCTGCGCAGAACCCGCGTTGAAGAACAGGATGCGGATGTTGCTTGCCAACTCGGCGCCTTTTTCAGGGCCGATGCCGCTGTACGGACCAATGCCGCGTGACAATAGGAACGGCAAGATCAGCGGCGCAGGCGCCATGTCCAACTGGCCTTCGGCAACAGCTTGAACAGAGTTTGTGAGCGTCGCGCCTTCGGTGATTTGCATCGTTGCCACCCCTGCACTGTCCAAAACAGCAGCCAAGGTTGAATCGATGTAATGCGGGGTTGAGCCCGGTGTTGTTGTCTCAGCGGTCAGCGTCGTTTGTGCGAACGCAACTGCCGGAGCGAGTGCGAAAACACCGCCAAGTAGCATTGATTTAATCATATCATCCTCCCAGATTATGCCCTTCTCCAAGGGCGAATGCCTTCGCTAGGAAGGCTTGTTATGAGGTTTGCAGAAATTATATGACTTGTCACGCATTTATTTTTGGGGTCTTATCCAAGGCGAAGTGGAGCGCATATGACTGGCGATCAAGAACGCGATGTTAAACGGATAAAGGCCCGTATTGAGCAAGCAAATACGAATTTGTTTGCACGGCTAGCTGCTATCTATGCAGCATCGCGCAAGCAGGCTCAGGATTTGCTACAAATCGGCGGCGGTCTTTCTGTCGTCGAATGGCGAACGCTTTGGGACTTGTACGAGGTCGGGCCGATGACCATCAGAGATCTTTCATTGACGCAACGCACCGATCATTCGCAACTGAGCCGCGCTCTGCCCCAGATGCGTAAGAAGGGGCTGGTATCGATGCGACAGGCCGCCAAGGATGGACGGCAAACGATTGTGACGCTGACGGATGAAGGCCGCGAGGCGTATCGCTTAGCGGCTCCTGTCATGGGCCAACGTCGCGCAGCATTAGGCGAAACCTTCACGCCAACAGAAATTGAAGATTTGATAGGGTATCTCGATCGCTTTGAGGCTTTCGTGCGCCGCCCTGCCGAAGACATTGTGTCGAAAGAAGAAATAGAATGACAAAACGCCCGAATGTCCTTTGGATCATGGCAGATCAACTGCGCTTTGATTATCTAAGCTGCTATGGTCACCCACATCTTCACACGCCAAATATCGACGCTCTCGCCGCGCGCGGTGTGAAGTTCAACAACGCCTATGTGCAATCACCCGTCTGCGGCCCCTCGCGCATGTCCGCCTATACTGGGCGCTATGTGCGCAGTCATGGATCAACCTGGAACGGCACGCCTTTGCGCGTCGGAGAGCCGACCTTGGGCGATCACCTACGCGAAGTCGGTGCGCGCGCTGTGCTTGTTGGCAAGACCCATATGACGGCCGATGCAGAAGGTATGGCATGGCTCGGCATTGATCCAAGCAGCGAAATCGGTGTGCGGGTGTCTGAATGTGGCTTTGAGCCATTTGAGCGTGATGATGGTCTGCATCCAGATAGCCCGCGACAACGATGGTCCGCCTATGATGACTACCTCGTCGCGCATGGGTTCACGTCCGAAAATCCGTGGGAAGACTTCGCCAATTCAGGATTAGACGCGAATGGCGATCTGCTTTCGGCGTGGTTACTCAAGAACTCGCGCCTGCCCGCAAATGTACCGGAAGAACATTCAGAAACGGCCTATATGACGGATCGAGCTATGGCGTTCATGACCGAGGCGGCCAAAGAAGACAGCCCTTGGGTCTGCCATCTGTCCTACATCAAACCGCATTGGCCCTATATCGTGCCTGCGCCCTATCACGACATGTATGATGAGACACATATTGTTCCACCGATCAGGTCCGCTGAGGAACGTCAGACCTCTCATCCCTTGATGAATGCCTATCAAAACGCGCGGGTCTGCCAGAGTTTCGCCCGCGATCAGGTTCGCGAGCATGTAATCCCCGCCTATATGGGATTGATCAAGCAACTCGACGATAATCTGGGTCGGTTGTTTGCGTGGATGGATGCGGAAGGTCATAGCGAAAACACGATCATCGCCTTCACGTCGGATCACGGCGATTACATGGGTGATCACTGGCTGGGCGACAAAGACTTCTATCATGAAATGGCAGTCAAAGTGCCTTTGATCATTGCAGACCCACGCCCAGAGGCCAACAAAACGCGCGGTCAATCCTCTGATGCGCTGGTCGAAATGATCGATCTCGCCCCGACATTCATGAACGCGCTCGGCGCCCCCGCGAAACCGCATGTGATCGAAGGGCGTGACTTGACGCCTATCCTGCACGACACAGACGGGTTCAGTCGAAACTATGTGATCAGCGAACACGACTACCATTGGTCCGACATGGCCCGCACGCTCGAGCAGCCGCAAGAAAACGCGCACACGAAAATGATCTTCGATGGGCGCTGGAAATATATTCGCTGTGAGGGGTTCGACCCTGTCATGTTTGATCTGCTAACGGACCCCGATGAACTGAATGATATCGGCACATCAATGACGCAGGAACACATGGATGTCCGTGCCCGCATGGAAGCGGCGCTGCTCACTTGGGCCGCGCGACATCATACGCGCATTACCGCAACGCCGCGTGTACTAGCCGGTCAATCTAAGGCGGCGGAATCCGGCATCCTCATCGGGTTTTGGGACGAAAACGAATATCTTGAGGCCGTGGGCAAGCCCTTTGACTCGCTTACGCCCGTTGGTCGCGGATAGATTTTGCTAGTTGCGAGACCTCGCAATCTACGTCGCTTGCGCGAAGGGGAAATAACGGTTGAGCGAGCGCTGACTCAGCCGCGCCGCGCTAAGAAGGCAGAGACCAACTTTAGTCCCTCTTTCAAAATCGCGGGATTGTTCGCATAGCCGATCCGCACGTAGCCTTCCATGTTGAGCGCCGAGCCGGGCGTGAACATAACGCCCGTCTCTTTTAACAAAGCGACACAGAAGTCCCGTGACGTCATGGGCAGATCAAATTTCAGCAAAGCGGTCGTGCCAGACTTTGGCTTGATCCATGTCATTCTGGGTTCCTGCGCGATCCATGCGTCCAAGATCGCGAGATTGCCGCGTGTTATTGCTTGGCTACGCCCCAATACCTTGTCGCTGTTTTCAATTGCAATCGTCGCGAAATGGTCATTGATCATGCC